>NZ_NFJG01000171.1:0-5793 GCF_002159755.1 Bacteroides sp. An269 | reverse complement strand
TTATAGTCAAAAGTAAGTGAAATGCGAATAATTCGTTTAAAAGTTGTATCTTTACGGCATGGAAATGCAGTTGTCGACATCAGAAATAGAAAATTTACGTAAACTTCAACGGAATCTAGCCGGAAGTTCCGACTATGCCCGTGTGACTTGCATTCTGATGTTGGGCATGGGCAATTCTCCTTCCTTCGTGGCTTCATGCCTTGGAATAGACGTTTCCACCGTATACCGTTACCGTTCCGCTTATTTGCACGGCGGTGCCGATGAACTTCTGGAAAACCGCCACAAAGGTTATTGGGGGCTTCTTGACAGCAGACAGTTGTCCGCCTTGCGCAAGGAACTTCGTGAGCATATCTATACGGATGCCAAGAGTGTGGCAGAGTGGATAAAGTCCACATTCGGCGTGGAGTACACGCCCCAGGGGGTTGTAGACCTGCTGAACCGCATTGGTTTCACCTATAAGAAGACATCGGAAGTCCCTTGCGAGGCTGATGCCTCCAAGCAGGCAGCCTTTGTCGGAGAACTTTCCGAAATCCTTTCCGGTATGCCGGAAGATGCTGTGGTTTATTATGCCGACGGTGTTCATCCGACCCACAACAGCCGTTCCACTTATGCGTGGATAGAGAAAGGCGAAAAGTTGGAACAACCGACCGTCAGCGGTCGTGACAGGGTGAACATCAACGGGTTGCTTAACGCGCATGACGTGACAGACGTGATAGCCCATGATTGCGAAAGCGTCAATGCCGAATCCACAAAAGAAGTTTATCAGGCGGCCTTGGACAGGCATCCGGAGGCCCCGTTCATCTATATCATTTCCGACAATGCCCGTTATTATCACAACAAAAAGCTCAAGGAATGGGTGGACGGGACAAAAATCAGGCAGATATTCCTGCCGCCCTACTCGCCGAACCTCAATCTGATTGAGAGGCTTTGGAAATTCCTCCGCAAGAAGGTCATCAATACCGGTTTCTACAGGACAAAAGAGAAATTCAGGCAGGCCGTTAAGGATTTCTTCGACAATATCGGAAACTATAAAGAAGAGTTGGAGTCACTTCTGACTCTTAAATTCCGTTTGTCTAATTCGCAAACCATTTCTTTTTGACTATAGTTTGATACGCATACAAAAAGTTTCCAGGAATGGTCGTTATTCCTCCAGTTCCGACTATAAGGTTAGCCGGAGGATTTTCCACATCAATTGTATCAATACCCAATTCGACCCTTACAGCCTGGTTGGTAACAGGAAACTTACGCACAAAATTAAATTTCGAATTCCGCATATCATTATTAAAATCGCTTTCCCAAATGGTATTCGAAAAATATACAGTCGATACTCCCCAACCGATGCCACGCCCTCCGGAGCTATAATCACTCACAGGATACACAAACGGAGAATAAATTTTATCATTCACTCTCAACTGTACCAAACTAACCAAAGGAGAGATATGTCTTTCAAGCAAATAATTACCTTTCTTTTTTAAGTCTGCTGTAGAACTCCCCCCTCCGGGAAGATCTGTCTCAAACTGAATGACCCATATTCCTTCCGTATTCCCTGCACCTCTGTTTTGGTTGTTCATCCGAAACAAATCCCAATACACATCGCCATCGGGTTGTCCGTCCCCGTCTCTATCCGGTTCATTCATACGAGACCCGAACCTGTTCTGCATCAAAGCCAAAGCCGGATTATCAATCACCTTCGTTGCTGCTTGCTCCGCTTCTTCATTTTGACCTAAAGCCAAATAAATCTCAGCCAACAAATGATATGCCGCAGGCGAAGATATCTCGCCGTCTTTTACATTGGTTATATCCGGCAATATTTGTGCAGCTTCCAATACATCAGAGGCTGCCTGTTGAAGGACATCTTCCTTACTTGAAAGCGTATAATCATTTTTCACTGATGTTGTTTCATTTAAAACAATCGGCACATTACCATATAAATAAGCCAATGTGCGATAAGCCATGCCACGAAAGAACTTCGCTTTTGCCGTAAACATCGCTTTATCCTCATCGCTGACGGATGACAGAGCAACCTTATCAATCACCACATTCGCTTCCGCTATAATTTTAAATAAAGCATCCCAATGGAATTGTATGATACTACTTGTCGGATGATAAGCTGCAACCATATTAGAATGTCGGTTAACCGAGCCATATTCGCCATCATAAATCAAGTCTGTACCATAAAGATAATCAAAAGGCTTATTCTCATCGTATGCGTAAAATTCAACACGTATCAAATCATAAAGATTATTGATTGACATATTGAAATCTGTAACCGTCGTAAACGAGTTGTCCGAACTCATAAAATCCAACGCCTCTTCTTTCAAAAATTTATCTTCATTGCAAGAAGAAAACAATAGGACACTTAATAAAATGACATATACTTTTTTCATAATCTGTTGTTTTACAATGTTACATTAAATCCGAAAGACCAACTTTTCAATACGGGACGTCCATAATAACCCTGATTTGCTTCGGGATCCCAACCTTTCCATTTCGTAAAAGTCAGCAGATTCTTACCGCTGACATATACATTTATATTTTCAATACCTATTGCATTCAACCAATTTTTAGGAAGGTTATATCCCAAAGATATGTCTTGCAAACGAACAAAGCTTCTGTCCATATATAAAGTCGGACTAATCGCAGCTGCCTGAATAGAACGCGAATAAGTTGCATCGGGATTAGTAGGCGACCAATAATCAGCAGCAAGTTCACTGGCTCTGTTCCATCGCAGATTATTTCCATTCGAGCGAGTCACCGTTTGAGAATTTGACCCTAAATAACCTTTTTTCCCATCCTGAACAGAATTAATAAAGAAACTAAGCGTAAAATCCTTATAACGGAATTTGTTTAATATCCCAAAACGATAAGCCGGGTCTTCTTTTCCTAAAATAACCCGGTCGTCAACAGTTATTTCACCATCGTGATTAGTATCCACTACACGATAATTCCCTAGATGGTACCCTGTAGGTATATCATCATCAAGTTGCCATACCATCTATTTCATAACCATAAATTGAATTAATAGCTTCTCCGATAAACAAATTACTGGCTATCAAGTCATCTTCTTTCCCGTCACCATCCAAATCCTGCCCGGTCAATGTAACAATCTCATTCGAATTGGTCGAAAAATTAATAGTCGTATCCCATTCAAAATCCCTGTTGACAATATTGTGGGAAGTGATATTGAATTCAAAACCTTTATTACGGATTTCACCTACATTTGAACTAACAAACTTAAACCCTGTCATGGTAGGAATAGCAAGATCATATAAGAGGTCTTTGGTTATATTAGTGTAAAATTCCAATGTTCCGGTTATTCTATTATTTAAAACAGCAAAATCAAAACCGACATTGATACCTGTCGTCTTTTCCCATTTTAAATCTGGATTACTCATCGTTGATATCATTTGTCCCATTTCGGTCGTACCGCCATCACCGAACACATACGCTGCATTCGAATCGACACGCGATAATGATTTATATCGACTGGTCTGGTTTCCACTGATTCCCCATTCGCCACGAATTTTCAGCCAATTAATCCAAGCTATTTTAAACCAAGGTTCCTGAGTCATATTCCAAGCTAAAGCGACAGAAGGAAATATGGCGAATTTGTGATTCGAAGCAAATCCGGAAAAACCGTCCCGACGTACAGTTGCAGTCAATAAATACCGATCTTTGTACTTATAATTAATTCGTGCCATCTGATAAAGCAAAGCCTCATTCCAAGCAGTAGAATAAGTATATTGGTTCTTACCCAATTCAAGTTTATTATATCCCAATGTCAGTCTGGAGAAGTTTTGTGAATCGGCATTCGTATAGTTGTTTTTCCGTTCACTGGCACCGTAAAGAAATGTAGCGGCTATGCTATGGTCTCCGAATTCACCTTGATAATTTAAAATATTATCTATCGTATAATCATAATATTCCGTATGCTGCTTATATGCCTCTCCACTTAGGCTTGCCCCATACTCACTGGCATAAAAGTGATTATCAATACGATAATTATTACCATAATTCAAACGGTATGTCAACCCTTTTATCGGCAATTGGATTTCCGCATACAAATTGACAAAGAAATAATTATGCCGTTCCTTATCTTTTACATTAGATCCCATAAAGGGATTCGTATCCAATGTATTGAAAGGATAAGGCACTATCTCTCCATTTTCATCATACGGCTGAATAAGAGGACTTTGCATCATCAGTCCGGAAACACTTGGTTCCGCTCCATCTTGATTGACAAATGAAGCAAATGATTGGATTCCCGTTTTGAGCCATTTATAAGGATGCAAGTCTACATTTACACGGATACTATTTCGCTTAAATACATCATTCTTAATAAATCCTTCTTGATCGGTATGAGCGTAAGACAACAGATAAGAAACATTATCATTCCCACCAGAAATATCTATCCTGTTCTCCAAGATATGACCGTTTTGTGTACCTTCTCCCCACCAATCATAGTCATATGGAGCAAGTCCGTCAGGCAGATCATTATCCAACATTGGTACATCTTGGATATAGTCAGCTACTCTAAAATCTGGATTAGGTGTCGTATAATCCGGACCTATATAAGATTCATCATACCAAAATTCACGTAAATAACTCAAATATTCATTACGGTTCATCGGACGTAAATCTTTTGTCGGATTGGATATGGTATAAGAAGAAGATACATTAATCCGAGTCTTGCCAACCTTTCCTCTTTTCGTAGTAATAAGCAAAACGCCATTAGCCGCTTGAGCACCATAAACAGCTGTGGCACTAGCTCCTTTCAACACATCAATCGACTCTATATCGTTAGGATTCAGAGACGATAAAGACCCCGTATATATAATCCCGTCCAATACAATCAGCACACTCTTGTTGCCAGACAAAGTATTGGTTCCACGGATAGATATATCCGGCGTACTTCCTGTCGATGTCACCTGTCCGATATTCAATCCCGGGACGGTTCCCTGCAGAGATTGAAGAATATTCGTATTGGGAGCCTTTTCGAAATCTTTCAGGTTAGCACTGATTACCGCACCTGTCAAATCCGATTTCTTCATCGAACCGTAACCCACGACTACGACTTCGTCCAGTGCTTGGGCGTCTTCCGACAAGCGAATGGTAATATCCCGCTTTCCACCTACCTTTACATTCTGGGTCACATAACCGATATAGGACACTTGCAACACGACACCTTCGGGGACATCGAGGGTAAAACGCCCGTCAAGATCGGTTATTGTGCCCGCCGACGTGCCTTCCACCTTGATGTTGGCACCAATAATGGGTTCGCCGTCTGCATCCATCACAATGCCTTGCACGGTATGTCCCGCCTTCTGCTGTCCTGCCCCAAGCGTCTCCTTCTTGTTTCGGCGCATCAGCATGATGTTCTTTCCTTCCATAGCATACGTGATGCCAGTGCCTTCGAACACTTCGTCGAGGACTTCCGATACCGGACGGTTCTCGGTATCGACATTCACCTTGCGGCCGAGGTCGACCTCATTGACATCATACACAAACAGATAATCGGTCTGACTCTCTATCTCGCTCAGCACCTGAGCCGTAGAAATGCCAGAGGAAACAACCGTCACCCGCAAGTTCTGGGAATAAGATTCGGTGGCATACGTTGCGCCCACCAATAGAAATAAGGCTAAAAAAGCGTTTCTCATGATTCGGAATGAATGTTTAAATGACACAATAAGAAGCTGTTTTGAATTTCTCCAAAAAGTTTTTCTTGGCTTGATGTATCCGTTTTCGTGTGTGCTTTGGGCGATTTTTTGGTCCTTTCCGCTCCTGTTCTTCGTC
>NZ_NFJG01000170.1:0-5799 GCF_002159755.1 Bacteroides sp. An269 | reverse complement strand
TTCATATTATAAAGCAATGGTAAAGCGGTGGGTGTAGAATAGACTTAATAGGTTAAAAACTAAACACTTGTGATATGGAAGCAAAAATGTTAAAGCGCATCGCGCTTTGTTCTTCTCGTCACATAACAACGGTGGATCATTGCTGCTGAGGTTCGTCCAGAATACCGCCGTTATACCTGAAATAAGGTGCTTGGGAACTATCATGCGATTGACATGAGAGGAACGTGAAGAACGCACTTTTCAATTGACAATTGATAATTAACGATTGACAATTTATGGTATTGACTTCTAACTCCTCAGTCCGCTACAGCGGGCGATAACTTCTTCTAACTCCTTTAACTCCTAATAATAAAATTTATGCCCGACAAACTTAACCATGTAGATTACCGTTGGTATGTGGTGCGCACCAAGCGCCATCAGGAGGGTAAGCTGGTGGAGCTTTTGGAAAAGCAAAAGGCACAGACCAAGAACATCCTGGAGATCTATGCGCCGACCCACACTACGGTGAATGTGCATCAGGACAGCGACGACAGGCAGAAACCGCTGTTTGCGGGCATCGTGTTCGTACTCGCCACGCAGAATGCGCTGATGAGTTTCATGAAAGAGCACTCCAAGGATGTGGACATACAGTACGAACGTAAAAAGGAAAAAGGAGAAAGGACACGGATGTGTGTCATTCCCGAATCCCAGATGCGTGCTTTCCGTGACTACAACGAGAACTATGCCGACAAGGTGATTGTGCTGGAACGTCCTTACTCGGACTATGCCTTCAACACGAAAACGGGCGAACCGAACGAGATAGTACGTGTCGTTGACGGTCCGCTCGCGGGCTGTGAGGGCTATATCTGCCGTTTCCGCCACGGAAAACGGCTGGTGTTTCAGGTACAGGGCTTTGAACCGGGCAGTTGGCTCACGGTTTCCTGCCCCAAGGCATGGGACTTGCACGTAGTCCGCCTGCACAACATGGAGGGAGACAGGCTCTCCGTCGGAACGGAGAAAGGACGTGCCGTGGACCTGCTTGCCGGAATCCTGCAGGCTTGCGGCTATGGAGAACGCACGCTCCAGATGCTTTACGGTATCATTGACCGTCTTGTCGTCAAGCCGTCGCTGGTATCGCTCTGCAAGGAACTTCATGCACATGGCGACACCGCTTTGAGCCAACGTCTGGCACGGATGACCGGCACGGAGGCGGAACTCGTCATCAACCTCGTGCGTTACGAACATGACAATCCGGGGTATGTGAAAGCCAACTGGAGCAAGCTGACGTTGCGCCCGTTCCTTACCCCGACAGCGGGTGTGGAAATGGAAGAAGGCAAAACCGGGGTGGAATTCCACCATAAGGATTTTACGGAAATCATCCGCAAGGTTGACATAAAGGAAGAAGCCTACCTGCCCAGCCTGCAAAAGGACGAAACAATCACCACTACCTATTATGCCCACATCGGCATGATGGAGGATAAAGACAAGGAAGAATCTACTTACTTCGCCAACTGGGACGGTTTCCTTCAGGAATATTTCCTGACTGCAGGCAAAGCCAATGAGAAATTAGTTGCGGGAACAGTGGAGGCCGTTCCTGACGGCGCAGCAAATGCGGAAAGGGAAAAGCTCATCGAGTCCTTCCGCAACTATGCGCCTACATTATATAAGGTATTGACGGACGCGGATTCAGCCGTAAAAGCCATACAGGACTTTAAGGTCAGTGAAAACACGTTGAATGTCTTTGCTATCCGGTCTTCTGCACAGGAAAAGGATGCGGCAAAGGACAAGCTGATACAGACCTGCGTCCGCATCTGCAAGGAAATCAACACCACCAACCACCTTGCCATATGGCGCAGGTACCTGCGGACGGTGTGGCTGCACAATTAAGATTGTTAGGAGTTAAAGGAGTTAAAAGGAGTTATCACTCCGCTTTGCTCCGTTAGGAGTTAAAGGACGTAACAGACAGACAAAAATCATAGTAGAAAGTGGATAACAACAATCAGAAGAATGTACAGACAGCAACTTTAACCCTCTCCCCTCATGGGGAGAATTGGAGAGGGGCTGAGGGGCTGGAAGGTTTCGGCTTCATCGCCTATGCCAACTCCCGCGTTGAGAAACTGCGGGACGAGGGGCGGTATGACGCGGCAATAAAACTGAAAAAGTATCTCAGGAAGTTCATCACCTATCTGGGAAAGAATGAAGTGCCTTTCAAGGACTTCGACGCCCTGCTGATACGCAACTACCACACGTGGCTGAAGAACCAGGAGTTGGGACGCAATACCATTTCCCTCTATATCCGGAATTTGAAGCGGGTCTATAAACTTGCCGTAAACGACGGTCTTGCTGCCGACAGCAATCCCTTTGAGGGCATGGACGTGAGCTACCGCGTCAAGAAAGAGCGGAACGGACTGACGCTCGATGAAGTGAAACGTCTGCGTGACCTTGACCTGGGCGGTGAATCAGAGATGACCGTCTTCGCCCGCGACATCTTCCTGTTCACAGTCTATGCCCGTGGCATGAGGAGCGACGACATCTTCCGGTTGACGAGAAAGAATATCAAGAACGGACAGCTCACCTATCGCCAGCACGTCACCGGCAAGGAAATCTCCATTCCCTGGGAACCGGCACTGCAGGAGATTGCGGACCGCTACAGGCAGAAAGGCACGTCCCTACTCTTCCCCGTCATTACGGCAAAAGACCCGCGCGAACAATGGAGACAGTATGACAGCCTCCTGCACCGCATCAATTACAGCCTGAAGAAATTAGGCGAGATGATGGAGCTTGGTTATCCGCTGAACCTCACTGTCGCAAGGCATTCGTGGGAGAGCATGACGAAGAGCGTAAGCATAAGCGACATTTTGTGAAGTTGACAAGTTGACAAGGAAACGAGTTGACAAGGTTATTAAAATGATACAACGATGGCAGCTTTCACGGCTCAAGCCGTTTTAGCAACGTTTACCGGTGAAAACCGTGTCGGCTGTCATCATTTAGCAGAAACAATTAGCGTCAATGAGGCTGTAAATCAGCATACTCACTTGCGGCATTGAAACACGGGCAGGCTTTCTGCGGATCCAAATCCCGATGACCGACAATCAAGGCACGAGGATATTTTCGGTGTAACGCTTCCAGCAACTTGCGTAAGGAAGTACGCTGGGCATCCGTCCGGGTATCAGCAGGCTTTCCGTCCTTAGACAGTCCGCCGATGTAACAGACTCCAATCGAATGCCGGTTATGGTTCTTACAATGTGCCCCGACCATTTCTTCGGGCCTGCCCGGTTCAATAGTCCCGTCCGTGGGAATGACGTAATGATAACCGCAACCTATCCAGCCCAGCGAGCGGTGGTAGCTGTCGATGTCTGCCATCCGAAGGGCACTGCCCGCCCTATTGGCAGAACAGTGCACGATAATCAGTGTAATGGTTCTCATAAGTGTATATTTAGGTAACGAGTTAACCAGTTGACAAGTTGACGAGGTTTTAGATGCCATTAGTAAAACTATTCAGAACCTTGTTCCCTTGTCAACTGATACCTTGTCAACTTCTACATACTGGCTATCGCTCCTCCGGCAGCACCGGTTATCAACAACTCAATGAACTTGACGATGTAAAGCAAAATGTTTTTCCAGTTTGTTTTCATACGTTTAGTGGTTAAATGAATAATAATGATGAATAATCGCATGACAATTTATTGTTGCAGGGCAGATTCGTTATCCGCCCTGCAAGGTTAAGAAGCTGTTTTGAATTTCTCCAAAAAGTTTTTCTTGGCTTGATGTGTTCGTTTTCGTGTGTGCTTTGGGCGATTTTTTGGTCCTTTCCGCTCCTGTTCTTCGTCAGATAGCCCGCTATCTTCCTCATCACAGAAGCGAAAATGCCTCAAAAACTCATCCCAAATCATCGCACGATAAATTCAAAACAGCTTCTAAATTAAAGAATCCGCATTTCAGAAAGACCTGGGAAAGGAAAGAATCACACGCCGGGTTCTTCCGGAACAGAAGCAGTCTTCCGTTTCGCCGCTTCCAGGTCCACAGTAGCTTCGCCCGACTTTTCAGCCTTCAGCGTAGCCTTCTGTGCCAGGCGGCTTGCTACCGGAGCAAATTCGGCACGCGAGCGCAGGTTTTCGAAGTCCTCACCGGGAGTAAACACGATATTTACCGTCTTGATGTTGGATGCAGTAAATTCTTCCATCGAAACAGCAGGTTCACAAGTGAGGGAAATACCAAAGGTGCCCAGTTCACCGAACTGCACTTTGCAGCCGTTCAGCAGCATCTCGACCAGGCAGGCACACGTGTCACTCACCACGCCTTTCACCGTACCGCGGGTAAACACTCCGTTGTGATCGGCTATGTGTTTCACGAACTCATCAAAAGTCATCGTTTTGGTTACTTGGTTTTTGGCGTATGCCATTTCAGTTGCTTCTTCGTCCAACGGGTTTCTCCATAAATAGGTAGAGTAATTAATCATACTTTAAACTGTTTTTTAATGGTTAAACTTAAGTGTCAGTTTGTAAGTTTTTAAGTTTGTTAGTTTTTAAGTTTGCAATTCAAAAACTCAAGAACTTAAGAACTAAAAAACTCACCAGATGTTGCGCGCTTCATCGTTCTGACAATGCAAAGATACGGCACCGGAAAGGCGAAATCAATTCGGTTGACAAGCGTTGACAAACCATTGATAAATCATTTATTCTGAATACAGTTGACTAGTTGACAAGGTTTTATTCAGTTGACTAGTTGACAAGGTACTAGTTGACAAGGTTTTATTCAGTTGACTAGTTGACAAGGTACCAGGTAACGAGGTCCTGAATAGCTGAATACAGTTGACTAGTTGACAAGGTACTAGTTGACAAGGTTCTGAATAGTTTTACTGAATGTATTTAAAACCTAGTTACCTAGTTACCTAGTACCTAGTCCCTATTATTAAAACCTAGTCCCTGTTACTAAATATACCCCACGTGTCCGACATAACCATAAACATAAACGGAGGAAACAACCAGATCCTCCCCAACGCTACGGAAGCCGTGCAGAATTTCTACGGCAGCTACTTTCCGGAACATCCGCTTCCCGACAAGTCCGCTCAGGAAACGGAACCTCCCGAAGCGCAGAAGCTTGCCCTATATATAAATAAGGAGAACCTCGGCCGTTATCTCTCCCTCATCGGCGAGTGCCGGTCGGCTACCGAACTGGCACGTGTCGTGGTGGAGATGGTGGAACAAGAGCCCAGGCTCTTCCCCGAAGAAATGGTGAAAGAACGCTTCATCAGCCTCCTGCTGCCTTTCGCGTCCAAGCTTGAAAAAGGCAAGACCATCGACAACATCCGTGCCCGCATCAACGACGCATGGATGAACCGTCCCAAGAAACGTCCCTGAACCTGTCTGAAAAGACCGCCCTGTCATGAACCCGATACTCATTCCAAGAGGACAAGTCACCGGGAAACTTTACGCATTTCCGGCATTTCACTTGAAACTCTTGGCTAATGAAAAAAAGCGCGTTCATAAAGAAAATAGCGGAAGCAGTCATCGAATCCATCCGGGAAGAGCATTTTGAGATACCTTATCTCAGGCAGATAGCCGCCGCTCAGGAATACCTGAATGCAAACCGCAATGCCGACCTCTCGCACGTGAAGTGCCTTCTCCGCTGGATAATGCCCAAGGAGTACCACGATGAGATAGACAAGCTCCACGAGCGGGAAGACCCCCAGTTTGTCTGCATCATCAACGGCGGCCAGAACCTCATCGCCCCGAACGCGCAGCAGGCGGAACAGAACATACAGGATAGTACACCCGAAAAATGAATATATACTGCATCGGCAGTTGAATATATACTGCA
>NZ_NFJG01000017.1:0-48737 GCF_002159755.1 Bacteroides sp. An269 | reverse complement strand
AGTACATACTGACAATAAAGGAAAAATATTAGATATTACTTGTGAAAGTTAAATATGCGACTAACAAGCACCTATGCCACCTAACGGCGGCAAGCTGCATCCCATTATCGAATGTAAAAATGAAGAGGAAATGAAAGAATTATATAATGACATTTTTATAAGCAGACAAAAGTCTTTGCAATTTGTTGTATCTGAGCGTGATAAACAAACAGGGTCAAGAATTGGTGGTTATGCGCCAAGTTATTTTGACGATGATTTGATAATGGAGAAATATAGCCTACAAGAATATGTTTACTACTTCAGTATAGGAGTAGATTTGTTTCCCAATCTTATTGATAATGAAGTCTCCATTTTCATTCCTAAAGATTTTGAATTGTACAATAGAAACAATATATATCCTCACTTCCCAATAAAGTGTATTATGCATACTCCAAGCATAAGAGGGAACAACGAAAAAATATGTAACAAGAATATTATGTCCAAGCAATTAATTCCAAAGGGCATTGTTAATGATTTGGAAGAAGTGGAAGATGTTGACGAACTTGGAAAAATATTGTTGGAACCTGTAATGGGTAATAAAATAGGTGGAACACCAGCCATGCTCCAACGTGAGCCGTCTTATTATACATGGTTAGATAAAGACAAATATGTATTTGTCATGCAGTTTGATGAAAGCTCCTATTTGCGTAATCAAATCATAGGGAATGAGCCGTTTTGCCATGGAATAATCTATTTTTATGGTAAGTTTGAAAATGGTATGTTGGTTGAACTTGTAGGAGGGTTTTGGCAAAATTAAAATTCGATAACATACAGATAAATCACCTATGAAATAGCGATTATCTGACAAACATTAGTTTGATTTTTAATATGAAAGCAGAAGAATTACGAATAGCAATAAGAAATGTATTAGAACAAGGGGTTATTTCAACTTTGTCTAAACATGGATACAGCTGGAACAAATCTAAGATGTGTTTTCATCGTAAAGTAGGAGATTTCAAGCAAACGATTCTTATCAATTCCTCTGTTAATCCTCGATTCACTAATGGCATAGGCTATATAAGTTTTCATTTATTCTATAATTCGCCAAAAATTGAAAAGATGGCTTCTGTTCTGATAGATGCCAAAACAGATTTTGAGAAAGTTGGAAATGTTCTTAATATTAATTCAGGTTTTATTTCTGGAAAAGGGGCTGTATCGTTTGACTTGTTATCATTAGATGATCTTCTAAATGTATTTAATCTTGATAATATGCCATTCAAGGAAATATTAAGTTTCCTTAATGAAAGAACAACAATCCAGGATATACTTATGGATTTTGAGAATAATAAAGACTATATTTGGTGGAATTATAAATATCATTCTATCCTTATAATAATTGCGATGTATTATATCACTGGTAATGAGAAAAAAGCTAAAGAACTCGCTATATCTTATTATCAAAATGATAAATGTGGAAGATGGTATAAGAATGTATTACGATATTTCGAAGAATCAAATAATTTTCAAACTAACAAACAGCAAACCGACTGAACAAGCGGAACGCTGCCAAACATTATAAATCAAAAGAAACGATGAAAGTAACAATAAACAAAACACATATATTACTCCCTGTTGCAGGTTTTGTGACGGGTGGCTTATATGTGCTTCTATATGCTTTTATCGATTATTGCGATACTGCACCTTTGGATGAGTCTTTTTATGATATAATATCCCAAATACTATCTCACAATGATGTACGGTTAGCTATTTATTTGTGGGGATTCATTGGATTTACTTTAGGATGTATTGCAAATCTTTTGATCGGTTTTCTTCAAAAACATATTAAACGAGCTAAATAACGGCAGATAACAAGTGGCTGAATTTCCCCTGAAAGGTTTTTACCAACAAAACAAGAAATATAAAATGACTGCAAGATTGAGACGACATAAAGAAATGATAATCATAGCCATTATAGTGGTTCTTGTATTGTTTGGATGGCTATATCGGGAACTTCATCCGACAATTGTTTTTCATAGCCCACAAGAGAGCAAATATCTGGGAAAGGTATCAGGAACAGACGGTAGCATAGAAAAGCTATACATTAAAGACCATACAGTAAAGTACAGGTTGCCGTATATATGGGAGTGGCAAGAAGATGATGAAGTGGCAATTTTCATAAACAATTATGGAGATGTCATTCATAAAGAGGATTTGTGCTTTTGGAAGCTGGATGTCTATCTGGATGAAAACAATTGCTGTCTAAACCAACGCACGACAGAATACTGTTATGGTTTACGTCGTATTTTGCAGTTCCAAACGGATAAGTAGGTGATGGCATTCTCTTAAATATTTTGAACGATGTCTATTGATTGAGAACCTTTATAAATGAATAGTGGTATGAAAAAATATATACCTGCCATACTAAGTATAATATTCTGCATGGTGTATTGCTTTTGCATCAGTCTGGTCAATATATACAGACCGATTGAACACATGGATATTTCAATAGGAATACTTTTGCGATTAAGTGTAATAGTCATGTTCCTGACTTTATTGACGGGAATGCTAATAGTACAATTCACTAAAAGAAAATATTCAGCGGTAATTCCCGTAATCATACCAATTCTATTATGGGGTTCTTATATGAAGTTATTTCCTTACCGCTCGTTTATCTATATGGGAATATCCGTCCTGATCTATTTTACATACATATCTATCTTATGGCATTTTGGGAAAGTGGATAAGCAGATTAAGTATAAATAAGTGTTTTCTGAAAATTGACTATGTCTCAGATAATAACAATAAAGATGAATAATATAAAGAACATTGCAAAGCATATGAGATACTTCTTGCTGTTTGTTTTTATGGCTTGGTCTTCTTTCTTATATGCCAGTGAAAACAAAACAGATACTGTGAGTATCCATATCAACAATCAGGTTTATGAACTTACCGTATCAGTGGACTCTGCTAAGGTAGAATGCGGAAAGAAGCCAGCTGCATATGTGAAACTTACCAAGGATGGAAGTGCGGCAGGAGAAAGTGCCTTTCCAATGTCTGGCAACTGTCCGATTGAAGAGGATATAGGTATTGAAGTCTCTGGCAAGGAATTTATAATCAGAATTCCGTATTGCGACGGTTTTCTGTTCCGTATCGGCTATGCCCGATTTGGCTATTCAGAAAAATACGATGATTTTGTTTTAACAGAATACAGGGAAGAAAACATAGACAGACTGAATACGGAACAGGAAAGCAAGAGTGTAGGATACAGTATCTTATCCAAAAAACCGATTGTATTCTCCATGTTTTCTCCCGAAACAATAAAAAGAATAATCCGGCAGAATCTGATTCGGGAGCATGAGATTATCCAAGCTTGTACGACCCAATATCCTATTTTCGGTTACTCTTCCAAAGAGAACAAACTGATGTGGATAGAAATTCCGGCCGAATTTGTCATACAGAATAACAGCCCCCAAAGGATATATGTATTTAATCCTTCTTATTATGGCTATGCTTATGAAGCCGGATACAGATTAAAAGAAAATCCTACCAAAGGATGGAGTTTGGTTCTTTTTTATAGGATTGAAAAAGACTCTATAGGCAGTTATTTGCGTAATTCTGAATCCATTTTTCCAAAAGAATCCAACCGTTATATAATTAATTCACGAATATTTGTCTATAAGAATCCTGAATTTCAGAAACTGTTTGGGGATACGGTTGCCTCAATGTTCCAGAGACATAAGGAATCCCACTGGCAGGTTACCCCGTCTGCACTTTCCACAAACCAGCGAAAGTTTCTCAGACAGCTCATTTCGGGTGACTCCCTAAGAGTCCGGCTTTATTCGGATTCACTGGATCGACATCATTCGGTAAATATTCCGCTTGATGTCGGGAAAAGGCTTCCCACATTCTGATACATTTTAGAATGTGGGAAATGATTCTGTTCACAGGTATTTTTCACTTTCTGTCAAGAAATGCAAGATAGTCTGCAACAGCCTTATGGCATCCGGTAAAGTCGGGAGTACGGCGACCTTTGTATTTCCTGAAACTGACGGTTCCGTTCCGGTCGATTGCTGCCACATGTCGGCTGAATGTCCCTTTGGTTCTGATATGGATGTCAAATCCGTCCCTACCGGTAATTTCAAGAAGCTTTTCTGCCGTTATTTTCTCACCATTCAGGAATTTCCGCTTGTTCTCGTCAAGCAATTGTTGCCATCGGGCTTCTTTCTCCTTTCTTTCCAGTTCTTCTTTTCTTTTCCGTTCCAGACGCTTTTCTTCCTGCCTTTTTGCATACGTCTCACGAGCCTGTACCAAAGGAGTGGAGTCAAGACCGAGGGCATTGAATACATGAACAGACAAGAGGGGGATGATTTTTCCATTCTCCGCATCCTTCAGGGTGTTTTCAATCCAGTTCTTGCAATAGGCTGACGCTTCTTCACGGTGCCCCTCCTTGTCAAGTATTCTGCGTGAATACTGTCCGCAGGAAAAATGGACATCACCTATCTTGCAGATCACATGGAAACTGTCTTCACTTTCGTTTCCGTATTCGTTTTTTCTTGCCAGCGAGATAAATACATTCTCCGCATACGGCTCAAGTTCCATGTATGGGGCAACGATGGTGTTGCCGTCAAACTTGTATTTCAATACTTTTGCTTTCATATTTCTATTCTGTTTTTCTGTCGGTACATATTTCATCTATTATCTCATTCTCTTTTCTCTCACCTTTGAGGAAAGCTAACAGCCGCTCGAAAAAGAACGGGGCTTGGTCTGTCCCCAGCTGTGAGCTTTCCCCGTTCCGGGTGGCGCATATTGCAAACCGTCCCAGTCCGAGACTGTCCTGTGGCGGTACGATATGGAATGACAGGTTTTCCGTACAGTCGATGTGAAGCCCGCCACGGTAGGTGTAGAAAGTCTTTGCGGCTCTAC
Organism: Bacteroides sp. An269; assembly: GCF_002159755.1. Taxonomy (NCBI): domain Bacteria; kingdom Pseudomonadati; phylum Bacteroidota; class Bacteroidia; order Bacteroidales; family Bacteroidaceae; genus Bacteroides; species Bacteroides sp. An269. Next base: position 43,835 of record NZ_NFJG01000017.1, on the reverse strand, counting down.
TGTCCGTATCAATGTCCACCCGGCTGTATCCGCGGCGTTTCAGTTCTCTGATGATTTCCCTGTTTGTCATAATTGTGTCTGTCTGATTGGATTTGAAATGTTCTGGTGTACTGTTCCCGTATTTGGGGATATGCCGTGTTCTGACACCCACTTCCGGTATGCCGTGGCATATTCCTGCCTTTCCCGTTCCAGACTGTTTTCCGTTTCCGGGGTATATCCGAGCAGACGTATGTATCCGCCGTTGCAGCCTGTCAGTTCGCAGCACATTCCTGCTGCCTCCAGTTTCCCGATGCGTTTCTGTGCCGTCTTCGCGCTTGAATACTCCTTGGGCCAGAAATAATGTTCTCCCTGTGAGCCGTAAAAGTCTTCTCCGAGTATCATTTCCCCGATATGCTTCCGGCTCTCGATGAAGCCGAAACGCGCCTTGCCCAGTGCCTGTCGCATAGCCTTGTGTGCAGGTCCTTCAGGATACCTGAACACTTCAGGAGTGTCTTTTCCCGTAATCTTCGGCAGTTCCATCCGGTACGGCTGTCTGTAGCTGCCGATTCCGAGCGTGAGGTAGAAGTTGGTGTGGAAATAGTCGGTCATGGGGTCGCTTTCATCAAAGTTGTACGACATGACAAAATCCCTGACGTTTGTCATCACCTCCTTGGCCCGGTCGGTCAGACTGTCCGATGCCTGGATGTTGTAGTGGTTGATGTCTCCCTGTACCTTTCCGGACTCTCTGGTGAAAGCCTCGAAGTCTGCTTTCATCAGTCGGATAAGGATTGAGCTGTATCCGTCCTTGCGGACCGAGAAGGTGTATCTCGGATAGGTCTCCTTGAGCCATGCCCTGACCAGTTCCGTGATTTCCGGCGCGGACTGCCCGTTGTAGTTGCGCCCTTTCCAGCGGTATTCATTGTACACGTATTCGGTGTATTCCTTTGCGGTGGCACCCTGAAAGTCGTGTTCGTAGCCTGTCGGGGCTGTGGAAACGCAGGGCTTGTCTTTCCAGACCTCGAACAGCTTTCCGAATTCGGTGTTCACCTGCTGCATGAGGGCAGTATCACCACCCTTGTCCGGGTGGTGAAGCATTGCCAGACGGCGGTATTCCTTTTTCAGGTCCGCCAGTGATTGTATGTTCTGAAAATAAGTCATAGTTGTAGATATTAAAGTCCTGCAAGACGGTTGATGAAATATATCTGCCAGTCCTGGTCGAGTCCGAGGTTGCTGCACGCGATTTCGAAGTCTTCGCCTCTCAGGTCGTTGTCTGCCTGAAGTTCCTGCAGGTTCCTTATCTCGTCGTCCAAATATTCCTGTGCCTCTTCCTTGCCGCAACTGCATGAGTTGCAGATCAGGTCAATGATGTTCCGTGCCATAGCCGTTGTCTTTAATTGTTTGTCAGGTATATGTTCCTCTTCTCGTCATAGTTCTTGTCGTTCCACCATTCGTCGGCGGCCTCGGCGAATGTCTGTCCGGAATTGGCTGAAGGGAAATCGGATGTCTTGAATCCGGTCAGGTATTCAAGGTTATCGGTGCTGTTGGATTTCCACCATTCCTGCATCTTTTCCAGAAAGGATTGTTTGGAGCAGGTCTCCACATTGTCCTCGCACCGGGAACACCAGATGTCATCGTCCACGTCACTATGGTATTCATTCGTGTTTACATCCACCCATGCCTGGATTTCAATCTCTGTTGAACCGCAATCACTGCACACCTTGATTTCGGAATCGTCCGGATGTTTGCGCCTGGCTTTGCCGTCATACAGGCTGACGGCCCGTTCCACCAGCTTTTCCCTGTAACGGTCCGTCAGTTCCGCATAGAACCGTTCGGCGGCTCCGAATATTCCCTTGTCCGTCATCAGAGACCATTTTTCCCAGAAATGTGAGTGCATTTCCTTGAATACTGTCCTGCACTCTTCCTCGCACCAGGCATTCCACATATAGTAGAAGAAGCTGGAGACTGCATTTTCCGCTTGATATTTCATAATGTTGTTCTTATTTGAGATTATACATCCTTGCAAAATAGCTGTTCACTTCAGGGATCCTTTTCTTGTAATAGGGCTGGTTGTCCCTGCACCAGTCCGCCAGTTCCTGTCTGTTTCTGAACGGTTCCCTCCAGCTTTGCCCGCTCATGATCATTTCCACCTGTGGGGCCAGTTCCCTGATGAACGCTCCGACAGTCCATCCTTCCCGAATATGTCTGTCCATGTTGATTTTTGTTGCCATATCGTCTTTCATTTCAAGAGTTTCCGTCTGTATTTTCAAGTTGAAGCCTTACCGTTTCGTACATTTGATTGAGCCAATCAATGTTGCTGGCTCCGAGTTCGAAAGGACCCTGACAGAAAACCTCTTCCATACTGTCCTTTATTGTTGCCAATACGACAATATTCTTGTCAGTAACCTCAATTCCTGTAACATAACACTCGTATGGTTCTGCATTATCGTCAAACCAGATAATCCATACAGGGTCTTCTTCGTTGTCGGTAAACGTGATTTTTTTCAGGCCGTGCGCATCGAGCAGCTGCCTGATGGCTTCGATTATGTCCTTCCGCAGTTCTTCAATCCTGTCGCTGAAACACATGGACGTGTATCTGACCTTGCCTTTGCCAACCCGTTCCCTGAAAGAAAGGATCTGCATGTCAGGGTGACTGCTGAATCTCCAGTCTGTCACCTCGTCATCATCGCGGGTAGTGTGGATGTTGCCGCCCAATACCAGACCGCAGTCTTCCGTTACAATTCTTTCCGCCTCGTCGCGGTCTTCCGCAACGACCTTGTAGGTACCCTCGAAGGTGTACCTTACTCTTACATCGTACTTTGCCATAATTCCTATGATTTGGTTAATGATTTCTATTGTTGATTCTTATTCTTGGTTCTCGAACGATTCCGGTGACAACCGGTACAGTTCAGCCAGGTTCAGCCTTGCCATCGGGTATTCCACCCATCCGCTTTTGCGTCTGTATCCCGTGTCTTCGGCAAGGCTGTTCCTTATGAGGAATTCCATCGCTTCCGGATTGTTGTTGGTGTCAATGAATGCCTTGTCGGGAATCCCGAATGCCGGGGAGTCTTCCAGATTGACGGTAAGTACCGTGTATAGTTCCCCGTTGTCCGGTGATTCCAGACTCAGAACCGGCCATCCGTTCGGGTAGAAGCCGGTGACAAGTCTGAATTCCTTTTCATGGTACCGGAATGTCCTTTCAGACCGGTTTTTCCCGGATTCCTGAATTTTGAAGTCGTCTTCTCCTTCAGTGAATGTCCTCACCGGGCAGGACACATCGTAATGGCAGCCGTCTTCGTGTCCGCACAGGTATTCTTTTCCCTTGAATAGGATGATTGCATATTTCTTTTCCATGATTTGATATCTTTAAGTGATCATACTTGATTTATGAAGCGACAAGACCTATCTTTTCTCCGAAGAAGGAATCGCATACCCCGTACACATGCTTGATGGAGCATTCATATTTTGAGTTCTCGCTGTCAAGACGGAAGCGGAATCCGTGATAGTCCCTGACTTCCAGTTTCAGTCTGACATCTTTCAGGAGTTCCATTTCCAGGAGACTTCCACCGCCGTACATGGAGCTGAAGATGCCGCAGCAGTTGCCTTTGGGAATAATGACTTCCCCAAGCGAGAATCCGGCATCATAAAGTTCCTGCAGGCTTACCTTGCCGATATAGGTCAGCAGGTTGGCACCGCAGCAGGAGTTGATGAGTTCATGGTAGAACTGTTCATAGGATACCTGTTCCTTGCCGTCCCTGTATTTTTTGTCGGGGAACCGGCCATATACCGTGTAGCCTTTCTCCACCAGCATTTTCTTCACTTTGGCTGGATTGAGGTTCAGCGCGTCTATCATATCCCCGAAATAGGATTCCTTGTACCGGTATCCTTCCTGCGATTCCAGCCAGTTGGAATTGATGCAGTCGTAGTTTGACAGCATCTCGACACGCACGGGGATGTCATCCGTGTTTTTGAGAAGTTCTTTCAGCGTGTCAGAGTCGTTTCTGTCATAGATTTCTTCCCTGATTTCGTCTTCGTGTTCTTCAAAGAACTTGTCCACTTCCTCTTCCCCGAAATCATGGAAACGGATACATTCATCCTTCAGCTTTGAGACGATTTCACGGATAGCTTCCCATTCGGTGTCACCGTACCATTCGTCCACTTTCTCCCACAGACTTTCACAGCTCCTTTCTTCCAGACACTTCTGGATGGTGTCACGGCAGTTGTCGAGATTGTCGTTGTAGTCCACCCATACCAGCGTGTAGGACTTGTCCATGAGCGATTTCACGAATTCCATTGTCAGTCTTTCCTGTTCTTCCATTTCTGTTACCTGTGTACGGCAGGATTCTGTTTCCCGTACATGTCGTTTATAAATGAGAAGAGCGACCTTTCGGCCGCTCCCTTGTCATTCGTTCTCTTCCTTGAGCCTTTCATATTTCTCTGTTTCCATTTTCGTCTCGCCGTCGAAGTGGAAATGTGCCATATGACCGTATCCGGTTTTAGGCTCACCGCCGCATTTGTGCAGTGCGGTGTCTATTTCCCAGTCGGTATCACCGATGCCGAGGGATATGTATGTCCCTCTGAGCATACACCCGGCCAGCCTCAGTGCTGCATCCTTCCTTTTTTCCCGGCGAAGCCTGTCAAATGCCGCGAGCGCGATTTCCCGGTTGGGTATATTTACCGTAGTTTCCATATCGTTTCATTTTCAGTTTGCCGTTTCCTTGTCTTTCCCGCTGTCTTTTGCTGCCAGGACACCGAAAGGCAGATCGAGTATCCTGTGGTTAAAACATAGCGTTGAATTGTAGTCCGTGCGTTGCCAGAGGGTGAAATGGTCTCCGGCGAACGACCATCTGAAATAGCCTGACAGCGAGCCGAACTGCGGATTGACATTCCTGCTTATGAGGAAGCGGTTCACGTCCACGATGTGTCCCGCCGTCAGTAGTATGTTCAGTATCTCCACGAATGCCAGCTGCGAGTATGGGTCGATGGGCATTACAGGTCCTTTGAAGTTGATTTCCATATCTTTTGTCTTTTAGTCATAATTGTCATCAAATATTTCGTAACGGAATGGAAGCATGTCGCAGTAGTAGCTTGATACGCCCGTGTATATCAGGGCATCTTCTCCCGTGTCCGCGTCTTCTTCCGTTTCCGTGACGGTATCCCCGTACAGGTCATGGTAGTGTGATACCATCATGTGCGGGTCATCCGTGGTGATGTCATATCCGTAACTTCTGCTCCAGTTTATGAAAAACTCCGTTTCTTCCTCTTCGAGCCTTTCAAGGGCATCCCTGATCTCGAAGAAGTTGGGACAGAGCCATTCACGGCTGATCAGCATGTCGGGTATGTTTTCCCATTTCGGATACCGGTATTCCGGTTCCTTTTCCCCGGGAAACAGGTCGGAACAGGCACTCAGGAACTCGCCCATGTCGCTGTAGTCGGACATGTGCAGCCAGTAATCCCTGTAATCCTTTATGTCCATGAGATGCTGTGTGGTCACGGCAATCTCTGCATTGTTCAGATCCATATTACTTGTCTTTTATGTATGTGGATGCCGGGGATTCCATTCCACCGACCTTGACAAGGTGCCGTGTCCCGGCTGTGCAGGGTTTTTCGGGAAAATACCGCAGCTGCGGCGAGGATGATTTTCCCGAAAACCGCCTGCGGCATGACCTTGCTCAGCCGACGGGGACACGGACTACCTTTGTCGGTGGGAATGGAACTCCCGGTCTTCTCCATACGGTTCATGTTCAGCTTGTTATTCGCTGGCTTCCCCAGCTGATATGTATTTTGCCTTCACTGTCCTGGGTGCGGACGAGCAGGCTGTCGATGACGGACATCGTGATGTCGAACTCCTCGAAGATTTCTGACTGTTCCTTGACCTCACCGGTCTTGATGAATTCGTTCAGACGCTCCTTGGTCAGTACCAGTGCCATCAGGTTCTGTTCGACCGAATCTTCGTAGGTGACGTAGTGGACATCCTTCATTTCTTTGGAGTCCAGACGGATGAAACGGAAGTAGAACTGTTCCATACGGGGGATGTTCCACTGCAGGGATTCCAGTATCACGTCGTTGCAGGTAGGTATGTTCACCGAGCTGCTCAGGCTCTGCTGTGTGCATATCAGGATGCCGTTGATAGTGGAGTCGAATTCGGTCACGATGCTCTGCCGTTTCTTGAAGGCTACATCTCCCTTGACCACAAATACAGGTCTGTCGGGAAAATGTTCCCGGATATAGCTCTCGTAGAGGTCGAAGGCCGCCAATGTGGTACATCCGATGGCAACCTTACCCGGTATTGTCCTTATGAGCCTTTCAATATAGCGGGTCTTGGAAGGATAACTGTCACCGTAGTATCCCTCTATCAGGTGAGGTACCGAACAGGCCTTGATAAGCAGCTTGATCTGCCTCATGAGTCTCAGCCCTGCATCCTTTTTCGTGTCTCCCGTGCTGTTGTAGTACAGCTCACAGATGCGGCAGAATTCCTCGATGATGACACGGTACACCTCGTGTTCCCCTTCCGAGGGACGGACGGTATGTGTCCGTATCCGGTATTTCTCTCCCGCAAAGTCCCTGAATTTACGGGTGATGACCGTCTTGCCTATGAGTTCGGAGAGTTCGTCCTTGTTGTACACGTCCTGGTTCTGTTTCTCTATGCCGAATACGGTGGCTTTCCCCGGACAGTGGCAGGCACGGAAAAGGACGTGTCCCCTGAAGGCGGGGAACGGTGTCCCGTAATCCGGATTGTTCTCTTCCTCTATTTCGCGGTCCCTGTTTTCGTGGTAGACCTGCGGGCTCCAGCATATCATGTTTACGGAGTTGTTGTAGAGTAGTTCGAACTGGCTGTACAGTTCCGCGATGTTGTTGCGGGTGGTTGTTCCCGTGTCGAGGATCTTGTACCTGAGCCTCCTGAATATGCACAGGATGTTTCTTGTACGCTGCGATGTGGGATTGGTGATTTCGTCCGACTCGTCGAAGACAAGGCACAGCTTGCCGGAAGTGCGTTTCACGAAACGCATCAGTCCTCTTTTCAGTTTCCGGAGCATGGAGGTGGAGACGACAAGGAATGTCCCTTCCGGTACGTTGTCGAGGTCGCCGGCGGTCTGTATTGTACGGAAGCGTTCCTTGTTTACGGTAAGGAAGGGTATCCAGGTCATGTTGGTGGCGATGGCCGGGGCGAGTATGATGACATTCCTTGCCCTCCGGAACTTGAGCAGGTATTTCGCCCTGTGATAGACGGCGGCGGTCTTGCCCGAGCCTTGCTGCCAGTTCAGAAGGGCATAGCGTTTCTGCAACACGAGGTTCAGGTCGTGTTTCTGCAAGTCCGTGAATTCGCAGACTTCACCGTCCTTGTTGATGAATGTGGTGCGGTCCAGGTATTCCTTCAGGCCGGCATCTTCCCGCATTTCCGCAAACTGGAGATTCTGGGTCTCGTATTGCCTCTGTTTGCGCCGTATCAGTTTACTGGCGGCACGGATCTGCCGCATGTTCTTTTCTGTGACGTTTTCCGGCATCGGGAGTTCGGCCCTTCCGAGTATGAGGTCGTTGATGCCTGCGGCCTTGTGCGTGACCTTGTCAAGCAGACGCGGGGCATATTGCTTCAGCTTGAAGCCGTAGGATGTCTTCACCAATGCCACTTCCTTGCGCTGCACCACGTTCTGCGAGGTGATGTACCTGCGGATGATGCCGAGAACCTTGCCGGTGGTCAGCTTCTTGCGTTCCCATTCCTTTATCTGTTCCCGGGTGGTATTTTCTGGCGGTTTCTGGTTGCGGAATTTGGACACCAGCGCCTCCGCCTTTTCGACATGCCTGTTCAGCACGGCATGGGCTTTCAGCTCGTACATGTATTTGGCGAGCCTGTACTCGAACTGTTCCAGCTCTTCTTTGTCTATATGGTTGCACTCCCGCATCAGCTGGAGGCGCAGCCGGTGTTTCATTTTCCGCACTTCGGCTATGCGTTTCTTCAGCTCATCCATGCTGACAAACTCTTCCGCGTTGTAGGGCTGCATTTCAATATGGAGGGAACGGCGGAGGAATACCATGATTTTTGTTGCGAAATTCTGCACGCCCACCGTAGAGAAGGCTGAATGTTCCAGCCTGGTCTGGCCGATGAAGGAGAAATTCGAGTTGATTTTCGCCACGCGTGTCTTTTCCCAGAACTCGTTCTGCATGAAGGAGAGAGGGACGATGACCATCAGGATTCCGGCAGGGTTGAGCACGTCATAGGCCTTGTCCATGTAGAATTCCTGCGACAGCCTGTAATCAAATTTCAGGTTGAAGGGCGGATTTCCGACAATGATGTCGAAACGCTGTTCGGGATTGTACAGCTGTATGTCGCATTTCTCGATATGAGCTTCCGGGTAGAGGTATCTGGCAACGGCCACCGCCTTGCTGTCAATGTCGAATCCGTAGGCATTGTGCAGGTTGGGCAGATGGTTGAAGAAGTTGCCCATGCCGCAGCACATGTCAAGTACCATTTCCGCCGATGTCGGAGAAAGGGTCTCCACCATGCTCCGGCATATGTCGTGCGGGGTGAAGAACTGTCCCATCTCGAATTCCTTCTTGGCCTCGGCGTATTCATGGTAGCTGGTGAAATCCGACTGCCTGAGGTTGTGCAGTCCTCCGATTCCCGTGTAGCAGTTGTAGATGCTTTCCTTCGGAACGAGGTCCTTGCCGGAGTCTATGGCGAAAAGGATTTTCTCGTTGATCTCGGCACGCCTGTCCTGAGGAATCTGTTGGGGTATGATGGCATACATGTCTTTTCTTTTTTAATAGTTGGAAACGAAGACACCCCGCAAGGATGTCTTACGGGGTGTCTGAATAAGTATTTCATGAATCACTCTTCTCTGAGTGTGATTTCATCCAGCCGCAGCCTTCTGTAGCAGTTCTCTGCGGCCTGACTGTCCTTGAAGCGTACGTCGATGCGTCCGTTCTTGTAGAACTTGATCTGTTCTGCGTTGCTCAGGGTGAGGTTATACCATTCGGTTATATCCACATCGCGTCTGTCAAGGCCGATGATCATACCGCTTGAACCGTTTATCACGTCATCTGCTCCGTATGCGATACCTTCGCAGAAAATGTCCACTTTCCTTCCGCAGTCATACGAGAACTCATATTCCCGGTGGTATTCCAGATGGATGCTGTCCCAGGATACGATGTCAGGGAAAGTTATCTTGTCCTTTTTCAGTTCGGGCTTCACCTTGCTCCAGCGGGAAGGCTGTACCGTTTTCAGGAAACGGGCCAGCAGTTCTTCCTCTGCGGTCTCACGGAAACTTTTTCCGCCGAGGTGTTCAATGACCATGTCCACGTAAGTCTGGTAGACCGGACGGAATCCCATGCGCATGGCCTTCTCGTCGATTACAGGAATGGGGACATCTACATTGTAGGTCCTGTTGAAATAGGAAATGATGCGACTCGCGAAATTCGCGTTGGCATTGCAGTTGTTGTCCGCAAGCTCGTTGATGAGGTCAAACGGTTTGAATTCGTTGTGGGTATAGTCATCCTCCCCGCTGTTGTTGAAATAGAAATTCCGTATGGAGACCTTACCGTTATCCTCATACTTGAAGCTCTTGATTTCCCGATACCGTCCCGCTTCTTCCTTGAAGATGTCATACCATCGGTCGATACGGTCAAGTGTCCTGTAGAGCTGGTCCTGCTGTAGCTGGCAATACTGCCGGTCCTGTTCTGTAATCTTGTCCTCGTTCCTTACTTGCACGTTCAGGATACCTGTAAGCAGGTCAGTGTGGCTGCCTGCTGTTCTTGTTGCTGTTGTCTGCATAACTGTATTGTTTTAGAGATTGTCAATTTCGGGTTTGATACGGTAACAGTAGGTGATGTGGCTGTCCATGTCCTTGACCAGCTTGACCTGTTCGGGATGGAAGTTGAGACGCCGTTCCATGGCCGGGGCATCTATCTTGTCCCATTCGTGCTGCGGCAGGAACCGGTTTTCATGTCGGAAACACCAGAGTACGATCTGGTTTTCCCAGTTGCCCTTGAACACAGTCCCTTCATAGTCCTTCAGGAACTGCCGGAAGTTCTCTTCGGTCCTGAAAGCTATGTCGTAGCCCTGGTACAGGTTGCATGCGTCCGGACCCGTGTCCTTGGTCAAATAATATTGTCTCCATGTTTCCGTGGTGAAATCACCGTAGAGCGGATCAGGTTCGGAATAGGACCATAACGGTACTTTTGCCGTGAATGTGACGGCACCGTTGGCACACGCTCCGCAGTTTCCCCAGTCCTTGAATGCACCTTCCGTCCATCTGACGAATTTCAATTGCTTGGGGTCAATATGGTGGAAGGCCCCTCCGCTGACGCTTAGCTGGATATTGGCGTCCTGCTCCCATACAAAGGGAATATAAGGTTCTTCACAGATGGAAATCCGACCGCTCTCTTCATCATTGTTTTCAATAAGGGCGTTGCCGTAATACTTCCCGTATCTGTCCACATAGATGAGTCTGTCTCCGACCTGCGGAGTCTTTTCAGAGCGTGTTCTCTCTATCAGTTCCACATAATTGTTGGCCATATCCACGTCCTGCTGTGTCAGCCAGTGTTCGTGATCGTACAGTACATTCAATGGCTTGAGTGTTTCCACTGTGTACTTCTTCTTCGCTTTCTGTAACATGACATTTGTTTTTTTGTTAGTCCGGCTTACAGGGGCCGGAGTTCCCATAACTACAGGCCTAAAAAGGTCGTGTTCCGTACATGCAAGGCTTCGGGAAAAAATACCGCAAGCCCTCCGGGGCGAGGATGATTTTTTCCACGAACCCGAAGGGCTTGGCCTTGCTTGTACGGGAAGAACACGAATTACCTTTGCCTGTGGTTATGGGGACTCGGCTACGGTATGCTCGTTTTTCCCGATATGTTTTTATTCCGTAAGATTGCAGCCGTTTATATGGCCTTTTCAGAAAGAAATGTTATCTTTGCAAGTGAGATAAAGAGTTATTTGAAAGCATGAGAAATATAGCGGTTCGGAACAGTCCGGCTTTTTCTTATCCATTGCCCGTTCTCGTGCGAGTTTTATCCAATCTGTTGATAGTCAAATAAAACCTACCTGATTACAACAAATATACACATTTTATGACTGGAAACAGATATAGGGACAAATTTATCCGTATATGAATAATTTGCCCGTACTTGCAGACGTGGCGTAAGGATGCTATCTTCGCACACAAAAAAGGGGAATATGAACAGAATGTTATTAGTAACCGCCTTGCTATGCGGAACGCTGTTTTCCGGCAAGGCACAAAATAATGTATTAACAATGGATAATCAACGTACAAAAACCATCCGGCTGGTTTATCCGCAGTGGCAAGGTGGCGACATCGCCCACTGGATAACGGAAGTGAAAGACCCGGAGCAGGCTTCGAGGGGATATTACCTTGGGGCGCAGTTGCTGAATTTCCTTGCGCCGGACAGCGGACAAGAAACCTATACGGTTCCTGTGGCAACCGACAAGATAGAGCGTAAAGTAACCGATGGAGTTTTGGACAAAGAGGCACTCATCGCACAGACCCGAGCAGCTTTGGATATTTTGAAGATAACCCATCCTGATAAAATCGTAACATTGGGCGGAGAATGTTCGGCAAGCGTCGTTCCGTTTACCTATCTTGCGGACAAATACAAGGATAACCTTGCAATGGTCTGGATTGACGCACATCCGGACATCACCTTGCCCGGCGATGCCTATGCGGGCTATCATGCCATGGCGGTAACAGCCTGCATGGGCTTGGGCGACAAACAGCTTGTTGCTGAACTGCCGATGAAGATAGCCCCTTCCAAAATCCTTTTTGTCGGATTGCGCGATTGGGAACGTGACGAAATCAAGGCAAGGCAGGAACAATATGGCATCAAGCACCTGACACCGGAAGATGTACGCGAGAACAGTGACGCGGTTCGGCAATGGTTGCAATCGTGCGGAGCATCCAAAGTTGTCATACACTTTGATATGGATGTACTCGACCCGGCGGAAATCATTGCGGCGGTCGGTGTGGTCCCGGATGGAATGAAAATCGCAGAAGTGGTGCGTGTGATAAACGATATCGGGCAGGAAAAGGATATTGTAGGGCTGACCGTAGCCGAACCTATGCCCCGCACGGCTATCCGCATTAAGAACATGCTGGAGCAGCTTCCGCTATTGAAATAAGGATTTGTATTTATTGTGTAAGCATTGCAGGGAGCTTGGCATAAAGACGTCCATGCAATAAATATTCGGATGTGGCGGAAACCTATCTGTCCTACTGCAAGAAAAGCCTTTGCCTCCTGTTTGGAACAGAAATGCAAAGGCTTTTTATTTCTCTTGTCTGACGGCTACCCAGACAAGCAAGCATTATGCAACCTTATCGTTTTCTCAGATTCACCGTCTTGATTTTCCCTGGTATTATTGTCAGCTGGGCCGTTCCGTTTTCGTTTATCTCCACATTCGTGTAGCGCGTTTCTATCACCACTTTCCCAGCCACCATGATGATGCCCCATTGGTTGGGGTTGCCCTCCACGGCGCAATAACAGCCCACGGGGCTTTTGATGTTTCTGTAAATTGGCGGTACGACAACACGCCCGTCCAACTGCAATCCCCATTTCAGACCAGACCTGAACGGCACGGCGGCTTTCAGCTCGTCAAGCCGCGCCCTGTGCTTCCGTTCATCGTTTTGCCACTCTTCCATCTTTCGTTCCGTCAAGCGTTTCATGGCTTCGGACTTCAGCCGTTGAATGACACCATCGAAGTCCTCTTCCGGTGTTTGGGGATGCTCGCAGGCTATGTATCGCTTGGCCTTGCTTGCATCCTCCACAAGGTAATACTTCCCGGCATTGTCGACAATTACGATGTCTCCACCAGTCAACATCCCGCAATAATGATAATATGTGTCGTGGTCTCCGGCAAGCAGGCACACGCAGTCATACCCCCACGTGGCATTGTCCTCGTTGACCTGCCTGCATCGGGGAGATGAAAAATAATCTACGATGCGCACATAATGCCCGCAGGTGAGGATGTTTGTCCCACTTGTACTCCTCCTGCTTTTGTACAGTTCCCGTGTGCGGCTGTAGTAGATGCCGTCCACCTCCAACAGCTGCACGTCTCCCAACCTAACAACTTTAGGTTTCCTCGTGTACAAGTGTCCGCTGTATAGGTCGATGTACATTTCATTGTTCCTCTTGTCCGTAACAGCGATAATATGGTTTTCCTGAATCCTTACGCTTTTGTAACCGGCAAGGCTGTGCTTCACTTTTCCGCTATCGTCTACCACGGCCATGCTCAAGTTCACCAGCCTTACGATGGCAAAGTCTTCTTGAATATCAAACACCCTCACAGACTGCGGTTTGCAGGTAATCATATTTCCGCGCCTCAGTCCGTACAGTCCACTCGCCACGTCCTTATAGGCTTTCAGGCAAGCCGTATTGTTTGGAAGGGACAATTTTTGTTAAGATACGTCATAAGGTTGTCGTGCGACACTATAAGTTCAAGCCCGTTGTCCGCGACTGTAGGAATGGATATAGAACTGTCACGGACTGCCATGCCAATATGGTTGGCATAGCCTTTTCCTGCCATACGCCCTTCTAACATCGCTTGCCAGTCCCGATAAGCGGTCGGCAACCCGAATATGTGGTATAGTCCCACGTTGTCAATCAGCACACACGTTTCCTTGCCATCCACTTTCCTGAGTCCGCGTCCTACTTGCTGCAGGTATTTGGCAAGAGAGAGTGTCGGCCTTGCCATCTGGATATGGCGACGGCATTCATTCCATGTTCCTTGTAATATTCAGCAATGTTCCGTGCGTGGCTGATGTTTATCGCATACACGATGCCTTTCTTTCCGTCGGCATACAGCAGCACGCTTTCATATAGCCTTTCTATGCTCGGTCTGCGGTTCAGCACAGCATCCATTTCCTTGACCTGATAATCGCCGTCGGCACCACGTTTCGACAGGCCGTCTATGAGCCTTTGATCGTAACTGCCCGGCCTTATAGACACATAGTCGAAAGCGGACAACCATCCCTGCCTGATAAAGTCCGCGATGCTGTCCGAAGTGATGAGCGTGTCAAATAAGTCTGTGAATCCCTTACGGTTCAACCGGCAAGGCGTGGCGGTCATGCCCAGCTTCCTTGCCTTCGGATAGCACAACCACAGTTCCTATTCGTGCAGAAAAATGTAGGGAACACTTGTTTATTCATGCAAAAAAATGTAACTTTGTGCCAGTTATTCGTGCAAATAAATGCGATATGGAACGTAATATATTAGCTCAGCTCATTGATTGGCAGAATAAAACCAACCGTAAGCCACTTATCCTCAATGGTGCGCGGCAAGTGGGAAAGACATATATCTTGAAAGAATTTGGCAGGACGCAATACAAAAACATTGCATACGTCAACTGCGACAACAACGATGTGGTTACGAAGATATTTTCGCGGGACTATGACATCCGCCGCATCATCTTGTCCTTGTCTGCCGTTACCCATGTCAGCATCAAGCCTGGCGAAACGCTGATTATCCTCGACGAGATACAAGAAAATCCCTTGGCGTTAAACTCCTTGAAATATTTTTGCGAGAACGCCCCCGAGTACCATGTTGCCGTGGCAGGGTCATTGTTGGGCATATCGTTGCATGGCGACACCTCCTTTCCTGTGGGTAAGGTAGACGTGATCAAGATGTTCCCCATGACGTTCGACGAGTTCTTAATGGCCATTGGTGAGAAACAATTGGCAGACATATTGCGTACACGGGATTTTAACGTGATAGACACTTTTGCCGGCAAGTTAACCGATTGTCTACGTCAATATTACTTCACGGGTGGTATGCCGGCGGTGGTAAGCGAGTACACCAGGAGTCATGACATCAGTGAGGTGAGAAACCTTCAAAAGCAAATATTGTTCGGCTACCGCCGCGACTTCTCCAAGCATGCCCCTTCAAGTCAAGTGCCGCGCATCAACCAAGTGTGGGACACCATTCCCTCACAACTAGCCAAGGACAACAAGAAATTTATCTATGGTGCCATCAAGAAGGGTGCCCGGGCTTCCGAGTTCGAGCTGGCCATACAGTGGCTCATCGATGCAGGGCTGGTCTACCGTGTCAACCGCGTCACCACACCGTCGCTTCCGCTGAAGTTTTACGAGGACTTTTCCGCTTTCAAGTTGTTCACCCTCGATGTCGGCTTGATGGGCGCGATGGTAGACACGCCCCCAGAGACCATTCTGGTCGGCGAAAGCTGTTTCAGTGAGTACAAAGGCGCATTCACCGAGCTATTTGCGCTTACCCAGATGGTGTCCAAGGGCATCCCTGCCTATTATTACAGTGCGAATGACTCGCGAGTAGAAATAGACTTTCTCATCCAAAAGGATGAAAAGGTCATCCCTATCGAAGTGAAAGCAGAGGTAAATGTCCGTTCGAAATCACTACGTACCTATATTGACAAACATCCCCAGTTGAAAGGAATGCGCCTGTCGATGTTGCCTTACAAGGACCAAGGATGGATGGAAAACAAGCCGCTCTATGCGGTAAACTTTTGCCTGTAAATAACCCTCGCGCTCCCAGCAACAACGTTCCGTGGTACATCGTATGCCAGCTATGTTTACCATAGCCAAAAACAGCCGTTAAGTATAATATGGGACAAAAGGGACGGCATTGCCCTTGAGTTGGCAAAAAAGACGTTTACCGTTCCTTATACATTTCCTCGTAATACTTCTGGTAGTCACCGCTCGTCACGTTGTCCATCCATGCCTGATTATCCAGATACCAGCGGACAGTCTTTTCGATACCTTCCTCGAACTGCAGGCTCGGTTCCCAGCCAAGTTCGCGTTGCAGTTTGCGTGAGTCAATGGCGTAACGCATATCGTGACCCTTGCGGTCTGTGACGTAGGTTATCAAGTCCATGTCCTCACCTTCTTTTCTCCCCAACAGACGGTCAACGGTCTTGATGACAACCTTGATTATGTCGATGTTCTTCCACTCGTTGAAGCCGCCGATGTTGTATGTGTCGGCTATCTTGCCTTTATGGAAGATGAGGTCAATCGCCCTTGCATGGTCCTCTACGTACAGCCAGTCACGCACGTTTTCGCCCTTTCCGTAGACGGGCAGCGGCTTCCTGTGGCGGATGTTGTTGATGAACAAGGGTATCAGCTTTTCAGGGAACTGGTAAGGTCCGTAGTTGTTGGAACAGTTGGTCACGATGGTCGGCATTCCGTAGGTGTCGTGGAAAGCACGTACAAAATGGTCTGAACTTGCCTTTGAAGCCGAATAAGGAGAATGCGGATTATACTTCGTTTCCTCGGTAAAGAACTCGGTTCCATAGGCATGGTGGTGCTCCGAACTTGCTTTTGTAGTGAACGGAGATTCAATTCCCTCCGGATTGGTCAGCTCTAATGCTCCGTAAACTTCATCCGTAGAGATATGGTAAAAGCGTTTCCCCTCATATCCTTCGGGTAGGCTCTCCCAATATTCCTTTGCGGCTTGGAGCAGCGTCAAAGTTCCTATTACGTTTGTATGGGCGAAAGTGAACGGGTCTTTTATGCTTCGGTCAACGTGGCTCTCTGCCGCAAGGTGTATTATTCCGTCAACGTTGTACTTCTCCATCAATTCCTTCACCGTCCCGTAATCACAGATGTCTGCCTTTACAAAGATGTAATTCTCCTTGTCCTCCACATCCTTCAGGTTGGCAAGATTACCGGCATACGTCAGCTTGTCGAGGTTGATGATGTGGTATCCGGGGTATTTGTTCACGAAAAGGCGTACCACGTGGCTTCCGATAAAGCCCGCGCCGCCCGTTATGATGATGTTTCTCTTAAATTCCATGTCGTTTATGTTTTTGTTGTCGTTATCATTTTAGGACATTCATGTTCTTCATGCAGACTTTCAATGAGTCTGTCCAATAGGGTATCCTCAGCCCGAACGTCTCCTTGATTCTCGTCTTGTCAAGAACAGAATAGGCAGGACGCTTCACCGGGCTGGGGAATTCATCGCTGTGGCAAGGCTCTATGTCGCAGGTCGTGTTCCCTGCAAGTTCGGCTATCTTCTTCGTAAAGTCAAACCAGGAGCAAACACCCTCGTTGCTGAAATGGTAGATGCCACGCTTTGAATATCCATCCTTAGGATTTTCCTTTTCATAATCTGCAAGCACAGTCTTTATTACAACCGCAAGGTCGTATGCGTATGTAGGCGTTCCTGCCTGGTCGAAAACAACATTCAGCTTTGGCTTGGTCCCTGTCAGGTTCAGCATTGTCTTGACGAAGTTTCTGCCAAACTCGGAATAGAGCCATGCCGTCCTTATGATGACGTAATCACAGTCTACGGTCTCTATGTTCTTCTCGCCCTCGAGCTTTGTCTTGCCGTAGACACCCGTCGGCGTTCCTTTTTGGTCTTCCCTGCAAGGAGTGTTATACGGGTCGCCGCCGAAAACATAGTCTGTCGAGATTTGCACAAGAAGTCCTCCCACTTCCTTCATCGCCTCTGCCAATAGCTTCGGGGCATCGGCATTGAGCTTCCGGCACAACGCCTCGTCGCTCTCCGCCTTGTCCACGTTGGTGTAAGCGGCGCAGTTCACTATGCACCGGATGTCCTTTTCACTCACGATTTTCCGTATGGCTTCCGCATCGGTTATATCCAAGATAGTCGTTTCAACACCTTCAACCTCCACGACATCCGTAAAGGTGTAGCTGTCGTTGGTGTCTTTGCTGATGACGCGCATCTCGTTACCCAGCTGGCCGTTCGCGCCTGTTACCAGTATGTTCATGATAGCGTTTCTTTATCTTGAATAAACAAAGGGTGATTCAAAGTCTTTCAGCAGCGGATGCTTCGTGTCCTTCTCGCTCAATATCGCGTGCCCGGTAGGAATGAGCCAGTCAATTCCAAGGCTGCCGTCAAGTATGCTGATGCCCCCGTCCGCCTCGGGATGGTAGAACTCGTCGCACTTGTACTGGAACACCGCCGTCTCGCTCAGCACGGCGAAACCATGGGCGAATCCTTTCGGGATGAAGAACTGCCGGTGGTTGTCCTCCGTCAGCTCCACGGCGACATGCTTGCCGTATGTAGGCGAGCCTTTCCTGATGTCCACGGCCACGTCGAGCACCTTGCCCTTGACGCACCTCACCAGCTTGGCTTGCGTGAACGGCGGACGCTGGAAATGCAATCCCCGCATCACCCCGTAGGACGACATGCTCTCGTTGTCCTGCACGAACTCCACGTGGCCCACTTTCTCGTCAAACTCCCTTTGCGAGAAGCTCTCGAAGAAATAGCCACGGGCGTCCTTGAATATACGTGGCTCTATGATCACCACGCCCTCTATCTCCGTCTTTATTACTTCCATATAATATATACCTTTAATATTCCAGGTTCTTTTCCAATGAATCCTCCTTCTCGTCAAGAATCGAAAGCAGGTACTTGCCGTAGTCGTTCTTCAGCATCGGCTGTGCTACTTCTTTCAGTTTGTCAGCCGTTATCCAACCTTTCCGATAGGCGATGCCTTCCAGACAGGCGACCTTCAAGCCCTGTCGTTTCTCCAAAACCTCAATGAAAGTCGAGGCTTCTGACAATGAATCGTGCGTACCCGTATCCAGCCAAGCGAATCCCCTTGCCATTGTCTGTACCTTCAGTTCCCTGTCCTTCAGGAACTCCTGGTTCACCGTCGTTATCTCCAGTTCCCCGCGTGCCGACGGCTTGATATTCTTCGCGATATTGACCACCTTATTAGGATAGAAATACAGTCCCACCACGGCGTAGTTGCTTTTCGGGTGTTCCGGCTTCTCCTCGATGCTAAGGCAGTTTCCGTCCTTGTCGAACTCCGCTACGCCATAACGTTCAGGGTCGCTCACTCTGTAACCGAACACCGTAGCCTTGTTATTCTCTTCGGCATCCACAACAGCTTGTTTCAGCATGTCGTTAAGTCCCGCGCCGTAGAAGATGTTATCACCCAGCACGAGACAGGCACAATCATCCCCGATAAACTTCTCCCCGATGATGAACGCCTGCGCCAGTCCGTCAGGCGACGGTTGCTCTGCATACTCGAACTTCACTCCGAAGTCACTGCCATCGCCTAACAGTCTTTTGAAACCCGGCAGGTCGTAAGGTGTCGAGATAATCAGTATCTCCCTTATCCCCGCCAGCATCAGCACTGAAATCGGATAATAAATCATCGGTTTGTCGAAAATCGGAATCAACTGCTTGCTGATTCCCTTGGTGATAGGATACAATCGTGTACCGCTGCCACCAGCTAATACAATTCCTTTCATAATGTTTAAACTTAATAGGATTAAAAGCATTTACTCCGTCTGATGATTAATGCAAATCCCTTTCAGATACCATTCATACAGACGATGAATGCCTTCGTCTATTTCCACTTTGTGGTGCCAGCCCAAATTGTGAAGTTTTGTCACATCGGTCAGCTTGCGCATTGTTCCGTCCGGTTTCGTTGCGTCCCAGCGTAGTTCTCCCTTGAATCTGATTTCCTTTACAATCTTTTCCGCAAGCTCACGAATAGACAGTTCCTTGCCCGTACCCACATTGATGTGGCTGTTACGGATTTCCTTGTCACCTTCCTTATAGGTATCCTTGAAGTCCACATTCAGCAGTACATGTACACTGGCATCCGCCATCTCTTCGCTCCACAGGAACTCACGCAGTGGCTTTCCTGTCCCCCATAATGTGACAGCTTCGGGGGTGATGCCGAACTTGGCCAACTTTTCCAGTATCTCTTCATTGGTATTGTTGCCGTTCACACCTTCTACCGGACGCAGGTCAATGTCCTTGCGCACAGCGTCCCAGTTTCCTTCGTTCAGGCATTTGGCAAGATAGACCTTACGAATCATTGCAGGAAGTACATGGCTGTTCTCCAAGTGGAAGTTGTCATTCGGACCATACAGGTTGGTGGGCATTACGGCTATGTAGTTAGTGCCGTACTGCAGGTTGAAGCTTTCGCACATCTTCAGTCCGGCTATCTTAGCGATGGCATACGGCTCGTTGGTATATTCGAGCGGGGAAGTGAGCAATACTTCTTCTTTCATGGGTTGGGGCGCCTCACGCGGATAGATGCAGGTACTTCCCAAGAACAGCAGCTTTTTTACATAGTGGCGGAAGCTTTCGCCGATGACGTTCTGTTGGATTTGCAAATTTTGGTAAATGAAATCCGCACGGTATTGCAGGTTTGCCATGATGCCACCTACATGTGCCGCAGCCAATACTACGGCGTCAGGCTGTTCTTCGTCAAAGAACCGTTTCACGGCTACACCGTCCAGCAAGTCCAGTTCCTTATGGCTTCGTCCTACAAGATTTGTATATCCTCTCTGCAAGAGATTGTTCCAGATAGCCGAACCCACCAGCCCGTGATGTCCTGCCACATATATTTTTGATGATTTGTCTAACATATTCTTTCCCTTACTTTACAATTCCCTTTTCCAGATATTCAACCAGGTTAGTACGCACTTTCTGTCCGGCATCCTCAGCGGCCACTTTTGCCATGTCGCTGTCCACCATCCGTTTCACAAGCTCTTGGAATGACGTTTTTTCCGGGTTCCAGCCCAGTTCAGCCTTGGCTTTGGTCGGGTCACCCCACAGGTTCACCACATCCGTCGGGCGGAAGAAGTCGGGCGATACCTCCACCAACACTTTTCCTGTTGCCTTGTCAATTCCTTTCTCGTCAATGCCTTCGCCCCGGAACTCCAGTTCAATACCTACATGTTTGAATGCCTCGTAACAGAACTCACGTACACTGTGCTGCTTGCCCGTTGCAATGACGAAATCCTCAGGCTTATCATGCTGCAATATCAACCACATACATTCCACGTAGTCTTTTGCATAGCCCCAATCCCGCAACGAGGACAGGTTGCCCAAATACAGTTTTTCCTGCTTGCCCTGCTTGATGCGTGCGGCGGCCAGTGTAATCTTGCGCGTCACGAATGTCTCGCCACGACGTTCGCTTTCGTGGTTGAACAGGATGCCTGAACAACAGAACATATTATAAGCTTCCCGGTATTCCTTTACAATCCAGTAACCATACAGTTTTGCCACGGCATACGGGCTGTAAGGATGGAAAGGCGTATTCTCGTTCTGCGGAACTTCCTCCACCTTGCCATACAACTCCGATGTGGAAGCCTGATACATGCGGCAGGTGTCTGTCAACCCGCACTGGCGGATGGCTTCAAGTATGCGGAGTACACCAGTTGCGTCCACATCCGCCGTGAATTCTGGAGAATCAAAGCTGACTTGCACATGACTTTGTGCCGCAAGGTTATACACTTCGGTAGGCCGTACCTTGTTCATCACTTGAATCAGGCTCATCGAATCTCCCAAGTCCGCATAATGCAGGTGGAAATGCGGAAGCCCTTCCAAATGAGCGATACGTTCCCGATAGTCCACCGACGAGCGGCGGATAGTGCCGTGTACATCATAACCTTTATCTAATAAGAGTTCGGCAAGGTAGGAACCGTCTTGTCCTGTGATGCCGGTGATTAATGCTACTTTTCTCATTCTTTTAAATTATTGTAATTTCATTTGATTTTTGCTGTGATGAATTGTGGAACTTTCCACAACATTTTTTCTATTTTGGTTATGGTAGGATTCATGCCATGCGAATGATACATTCTTATGTCTTCTTTCCACATCTGTTGCCTCTTTTTGCGATCTGTACTCAACCCACCCATGCGCATCTTGACGATATATTCATGAAGGTATACCACCGACAGGTCGCCACCCAACAGATAGCGGAACAACAAATCAGAGTCTGCAGCAATTTTGTAGGTCTCATTGTATAATCCGCGTTTGTCCATCACGCTCTTTTTGATATAACACGTAGGATGCAATGGAAGCCAACCATGCTTCACTTTCCATAGTCTATAGGTTCCCCCTATCCAGTTGCGGACCACTTTACGGACATCAGTTGGATTTACGAACAAACCGTCTCCATACAGGAAGTCGGCTCCTGTTTGCTCAAACTTGCTGACGATATGGCTGATTGTCTGGTTGGAATAAAGAAAATCATCCGAATGTACCAGACCTATGATGTCTCCCGTAGCCAGACGGATACCTTTATTGATACCTTCATACATGCCATGGTCTGGTTCTGAAACGATTCTTGCAATACGGTCTTTGTATTCATTAATTACAGCGAGGGAAGAATCTGTAGAAGCTCCGTCAATAACAATGTATTCTATGTCCGGATAATCTTGGTTCAGTACACTTTCAAGACAACCACGTATAGTCTTTTCCCGGTTGAAACATGACGTAATAATAGATACTTTCATCTGTGTGATGTTTACAAATTCAAACAAGGTTAATATGGTAAGAAACACCCGACAGTGCCGCTCTGCAATGAATCATTCATACTTATGAATCCATTCCAGAGTCCTTTTTGTTCCTTCTATCCTTGAAACCGGCAGCTCAGGTGCTATGGCTTTTATGGGAGTCAAGTCGTGCACATTATCCGTAGTCATATTGTGCAGTCGGAAACTTGTCATGGGGAAAGCAATGCCGACTTTCTTCAAGGCATCTCCAAACCATCCCGCTATTTTGAAACATCCGTAAGGCACATGCGGAATGTGTATTTTTTCAATAGCCGCAATCTCGTTGGCCCAGTCTGTTATAGGATAAGGTTCATAATCGCCTAAATAGAAAACTTTCCTATTCACTTCTTCCGGTTCAGCTCTTAGGATGGAGATAATCTGGTAAATCGCATTATCTATATACCCGTAAGTCTTTTTGCAGGCTCGTGTGCCCATGTGGAAATACAAGTGGTTCAATACGATGTGGAAAAATTTGTCATACGGTTCCCCGAACCAAGGCCCCCAAATGCTTGTCGGTCTTATGATGCTCCAAGTATATGGAGGATTCTTTTTTTTGATAATCCTCTCCGTTTCCACTTTGCTTTCACCATACAGCGTGTGTGGTGCATAATCCTCAAAATCCTTAGGCATATACCCAGGTTCACATACATACATGGAAGAAGCAAAGACCGCACGTTTCAGGTTATCCACTTCATCCAGTGCATCGAGCAAATTGGAGACCCCCTGCATGTTTGCATTGTAATCTTCCAACTTTTTACCGTTCAAGTCAGTGCGCGCTCCGAGATGGATGACATAATCAGGATTAAAAGTGACGATGGCCTTGCATAGTGCTTCTTTGTTGCATAAGTCCACATTCTTCCATATAGCAGTATGCTCTTTTATCTTAGGAGGAACTATGTCAATGTTCATCAATTCCAATCTTTCATTTTTTGAAAGGAACTCAATAAGGTTAGTTCCTATAAAACCGGAACCACCGGTAACCAATACTTTTGTTTTCATAAAATTGCAGAATCCAATCTTAGTTTTTGAATAAAATCAAGACAATTTTTTCTATCCTATATTTCCCCCCCCTGTAGACATCCGTATTCCCTCGTTCATGGGAAGGTAAATACCATTCCGACAAGAAAACCAACTTCCTTATGCAATCTGTTTAAAGCCTATCTCCTTCTTTTCAAAGAACATTCTTCATCGATTTCTTTCTTTCCAAAGAAAGATTTAGGTTGTTTTTCTTTCTTCCCAAAGAAAGATAGCTTACCTTTATATTCCAAAAGATAATGGGTTATTCATAGGAATATCCACAAAGAACCAATAGCTTAGAGCCTGTTTAAACCTGAATGAAACAATCCACTTGACATAAGCTGGCTATCTGCCTGAAATCTAATGACCGATTCGGTTTAAAAACGCCATACTGATGCTACTATAATCTATTTCTTTTGAAGTAGCCTTATATAGGCTTCCTGATAGGCTTCCGACATCTTCCGTGCCGTATAATATTTTTCAAACAATTGCTGTATGTATTTAGAAGTGGATTCCCTGTCGAGTTCCAACACCTTATGTATGGCAGCAGTCAAGTCTTGCAAGTCATGCTGGTTGTAGGCATAGCCTATGGTTTGCCGTGCTTTGGCCAATACTTCCCTGTGTGAAGGAATATCCGACAATACGCAAGGAAGTCCCACCGTCATGCTTTCCAGTAAGGTATTGGCCAGCCCTTCCGTGTCCGATGCGGATATATAATAGTCTGCCGCAATGAGGTAATCATATACGTTGTTCTTAAAACCCGGCAACAATATATTGTCACACTCATGCTTTCTCAGTTCATCATACATATCTCCGTTCCCTAACAGTATGACTCCGGCGTTTTCATCCTTCAGCTGTTCAAAAGCACGAACAATCATGTCCGGATTCTTTTCCTGTGAGAACCGCCCTATGAAAATGAAGTATTTCACATCATCTTTCATGTGAAAGCCATGTCGTAAAGCTCTTTTTTGCTCAATATTTTCTTTCCACACCGGCAATGAACACCCGTTTGGAATAGCCATCATTTTGAAGTGCTGCTCTTCCCAATAGCTTTGCGCCACACTTTCAGCGCAGGCTATGGGCAAATCCATCCGCTTGGTGAAGAAGTTGTTGAGGGCAATGACGATGCTCCCTTTCAGTCGTCCGTAGAGCACTTTCTGCTGGATGCCGGGATAAATATGTACAGTCTCTACCTTCTTGTATTTTTTAGATAAGAATGGCACTAAGAACATGGAACGTGGACAGTGTGTGTGCAGAATATCCGGGTCAATCTCTCTTACCTTTTTCCGCAGGGTCAGAAACATGGAGACAGGGTTTAGAAATTTATCCGGTGACATCTGCACAACTTTTATAGGCAATGCTTTAAATTCTTCCAACCGGGATATTTTTTGTTCGGGCACCATGGTGATGATGCTCACGTCAAACCTGTTAAAATCTATGTATTGAATAATGTTATACAAGACATTAGGAGGTCCTTGGTTGCTCAATGAGGAGATGACGTAACAGATTTTGATTTTTTTCATATTCACCGAATATATATGAGTAATAGAAAGTGTAATAGCTTCCAGCAATGATTCTCTTTATTTAGAAATGAAACGTTTGAGATGATTTAACACACCTAATTTATGCATTATAGGTTTTAGGCATTGAATAAATCTTTTCTTAATTGATAGGGGATAATATTTGTTTATCAACTGTTCAAATGTTAGCTCATTGGCATCTTTGAAGAATTGCCTTCTTTTTGGATTAGGAGATGGGCATTGCGTAGCCATAATACCATCCAATTCAATGGCCTTGTCAACGTCTGCTTTACAAAATCGAATGAAAGGTTTTGTTTCATTAAAAAGATTCTCACCTTTATCTGTATGTAATAATACCATAGTTGTTCCACGGTCATCATCCATACTTTTATCAAAGGCATTTATATGCCAACAGTCATATAGTGTAATATCAGCGTTTCGGTGTATAGTTTTGAAATGGCATTTGAAACAAGATGGCCTGCTGTTTAAATCTTGGAAAAATGTATATTTAAAGAACTGTATGGCAAGGCTTTGATATTTTGTTTTGCCATTTTCAAATCCGATGGCCATTGTGGAACCGGCATAGCCGAAATGTTTATCCCTAAAGGATACATAGGTTATTGGAGATTTTTCTTCTATTGAGTTCCACGCCAAATATTTTTTCCATAACCCTGGACTTGGTGTGCCGTGGCACACCAAGTCCAGGGTTATGAGGTTGTCATATTTCCGCTTTAAAAATGAATTTAGTCCCTCCACTTGACATGGCGTTCCACTAAACAACACTAAACGACCTTCTTTTAAAAGAGCTTTGACTTTAGAAAAAGTATTTCCCATGTCACTTTGCACATATTTGGAACACCGAAGCCGTTTTAAATCATCTATTGTTGCCACACTATCGTGGCAAACATTGAAATCCTTATCAAAACATCCACCAAAGACAATACCACCTTTGTTTAGTACAACAGCTGCAAATGCAGAAAAGGCACCACCAGAGGCACTTTGCATCCTGATAGATTCATTTTTATTTTGCACAGCAAACGCTGACGTTTTTTCTTCATCTACTATAAAAGGCTTTCTGAGTGGACAGACTTTATCACATGCTCCACAATTTATACATAGATTTATGTCTACAGAAGGATATAGAAATCCTTCTTCATCAGGACGCATCGTTATGCAATGTTGGGGACAAACCGCATAACAGGCGGAACAACCGGAACAGTTGGCTTTATCACTAATTGTTATCATTTCTATTTGCTAATGCTTTATACAGATATTCTCGACTTTCCTGTTGAAATGCTTCTATTTTCTTGTCGACCAAATCAAAATCTATCTCAGCCTTCAAACGATCATCAACAGCTTGTGTCGCTTTAATATGACGTTCTTTAACTCCCATCATCTCCAATAAAGATATCACACGTGAATTTGTAGAACCTTTTGAAGATGATTCGAATCTTGAAAAAGTAAAGAACTTCTTATGATATAACAAAGAGAAAATAGTTCCATGAAACGAATCAGTCAATACAAATTCAGCGTTGCTTATGAGATTTACAAATTCGGCAGGGCCGACATCAAATGGCTTAATATCAGCAAAATCAATATCTGACAAAATGAGTTCATCCAAGTGTTGGAGCGCAACTATTTTATATCCTGTTTCTGCTTTAAACCTATTGGCAAAATCACGATGTTCTGGGTTATTCCCTAAAAAGTAGCAGAAAATATATTTTTCACTGATAAAGCGTTTTTCTCCTTTTAGGTTGTTCCATAGTGATTTATCTACCAATAAAGTAGGGTCACACACCAATTTCGCATTGCGTCCTGTCAATTTTTTAATTATTTCCACACCTGTTTTCTCACGTGTAGAAAGGCATTGTATTCTCTCAAGGTAATGTTTGGTTTTATCAATTTGCGAAGCGGGAATACTTGATACCCCAAAACTGGATGCGTACGATATTCTATATTTATCTTTCTTAGTAAACAATAAATTAAAAAAGTCAGTCCCTATATTTATAGGATTCCAAACCTGGTCACTGCCAATAATGAATGTATCATAATCTTGGTTCGTTGTCAACAAATCTTCCCATCCAATATGATTGCGTGAAAACCTGAGATACTTATTTTTAAACTCTTCAAATTTTCTCATTCTCAACGAAAGTAGCTTGGCAATGTCAGGATGAAACAGTTTACAGTATATGTCACGATAAACCACTCTGCCTTTCATTAATACTAACTGAACGTTCAACAATCTACGCAACTGTCTGAAATCCTTTTTCTTAGTATATAAGATAATCTCATTTTCAGCGCCAATCCCATTCAGATATGTATGAAGGGCATACGTTTGCAACAGGCTCCCATAATTCGGGTTATGAACAGATACAAGACCTATTTTTTTCATTTCTTGTCACTTTTATAAAATTGGACGAATAACTCCTTAGGTGTCTTATCGGTGAATATTGCTTTTAGTCCGTTTAGATAAGCCTTGCTAAAGACTTTGGACTTTTCATCTTTTCTGATTGAATGGCAAATTTTCCACATCAAGCTATAAATTGGTAGAAACACTAACAGTAATATGCGTACAGCCATTTTATGCAAAAAAGATTTTTCTCCATAAAAAATGATTTCCCCTTTTATTTGTGCCGGTTTTGTTGCATACATTGTTTTCGACCAACTGCCACCTCCTGTATGCGTCAACTTAATCGTTGAATCAACGTAACATTTATAGCCGTTTTTATTTAAATATGTAGAAAGAGCAATATCTTCAGGACAGAAATAATACCGTTCGTCAAACCAACCGATTTTTTTAAATAGTTCTGTTTTGATTAAAAAACAAGCCCCCGAAATATTGTAGGTTTGAAACAAACCTTTACCATTTGTATATTTTGAATTGTTCTCATATAGACAGATTAATTTCATCCAATATAACCAATATGTAAATAGGTTATATTTTGGTTTTCCACACCTTTGAACAGAGCCGTCTGAATTTAATGTCACAGGACTGATTATTGCAACATTATTGTCTACTTTATTAAAATCTTCAACGAGTTTATCAATTACTGGATCAGAGAAATAAGTATCGTCATTTACGACAAAACAGTATTTCCCAACAGCCTGCTTCAATGCCAAATTATTATTTTCAGAGAATCCACGCAATTCATTGCTGATAATGATTTTTACTGTTGGAAAATCTGAATGTAATTTTTGCAGGTTTTCTTCTGAAAAAAGGAACGCAACAACAAAAATTTCATAATTTACAGTCGTATTTTTAAGAATGCTATTTAAACATGGATAAAGATTGCCTATATTGTTCATACAGACAATTACGACACTAACCTCAACAGCTTTCATACTTTTTTATTTGCATCAATAACCTCTTTAATTGCTTCTAAGAATCCTGTTCCATTTTTTAAGTCTGGTTCAAGATGATTACCCTCAGCCCATTCATTCCAAGCGTTGATGAAAATAAAGTTTTCTTCTTCGGAAAATGGTTGGAAAGAAGTATATACATGTTCAAACCATTTTTTAAAAGCTTTAGGCGTACTATGTGTAAATGCAAAGAAATGGCCATTTACTCGTCTTGGCGAATTGTCCCATGAGGGACATAAACTTGGATATCTTTTGTAATCAATCGTATTAGTTTGCCGACATTGATAGTCTACATATTTTTCATAATTGACAATCTTATTGAAAAGTTCCTTATGAAGATATTTTCTTGAAATATTGTATAGCAAGTTTGAATATCGTCCAAATTTTCCTAAATACATAGGTTGAAATTCCACTGCTGCGCTTACTGTCTGGGTCATGTATTTCTTATTACGAGACTCACCTGCTTCAAAATGACAGATATAAAGTTCAAAACCTGCTTTTTTTGCCTCTTTTTGCCATGTCTGAGCAGTCTTTTCAAAATCAGGAAATAAATGAGCCTTGTAAACACAGAAAACAGGTTTCCCGTTCACCTTAATATATCTTGAATCCTTGAAATAAGGTAATAAATAGTTGAAGTGCTTTATGTCATCTTCTTCGCTATAATGCTGCTCTATCAATGTCTTATTAAAGCCTCCTGACCAATTTCTCGACCAATTTTCGTTAGCCCAGCAAAGCATGAATGGAAAAGTTTCATCCTGGTCGTTCAACATTGCCTCTACAGGCTTTTCCATTATCAACTTCCCATTAAACCAATAATGATAATAGCAAAAGCCGTATATGCCATACTGCTTTGCAAGTTCTTGTTGGGCTATGCGTGCTTCTTTTAGCCTTAAGTCGTAAAACCCTAAATCCGCAGGAATATGAGGTTGGTAATGTTTCCAAAATCTCGGTTTTGCTTTAGCTACATTACGCCACTCTGTAAACCCTTTACCCCACCATTCGTCATTTTCCGGAAAAGGATAAAATTGGGGTAGATGTATCGCTATAACTCTTCTCATTATACCTCTAAATTTATCTATAATATTTATTTGTCTATAGAGAAAATGAAATTTTCTTTTTATTATAAAGGATGTAAGTTATTATATAAAAATATATTACACTCCTCATGAAATATTCCACAGAAAGTAATCTTTTTAGAAATAATTCGGAAAAGAAAGATAAGAAAATGCCCATACAAAAAAAACTATATAAAAACACATTCAAATCAATTCTACCTGTTTGGAAAAAAGCTGAGCCTTTAAACCTTCGGTAAAGTATGCATCCCAAAAGAGAGGAAAATCCAACTAAAAGAAAGCTAAACTCTTTAACATCATTGTAAAAGATTCTATAGCATGTATATACATTCCCCAAAAAATATTTCCCGTTGTAAATAAAATCATAGCTTTGTTCCTTTATTGGTATATTTACACCCAAACGAGTATTAAAAAATTCATAAAAGGAAAGGAACGAATTTGGACAAGGCAAATATTCATTAAGAGAAGCTGGTTCTTTTGAGTTTACATATATATCAAGATTCTTTATTTGTGCGCCGCAATATACAGCTAATACATATTTTGCATCCATGGTATCTGTTTCATGCCTTCCTATGATTGTACCTATATGGGAAAATGAAAAGATAAACAACAGACTTATAAAAATTATAATTAGTTGCTGTTTTAAGCTCCAACCTTTAACGCTTCTCCTTCTATTGTTGAGTGTAAAAAACATTATACCTAAAAGAATTAAAAAACCAAACAAAGGCATTCTTCCACCAGACAATAGGCTTCCTCCCATAGAAAGTAACATGTTAATCCCTAAAAGCAGTTTGTTTCTATTATACTTTTTGGGTAATTTCAAATAGTAAACAAATAAACAAATCCAAACATATCCACTCACTTGGCAGAATGCATGTGGAACATTTATGTACCATGGTAGAGTAAATGATTTATCACCATATTTGTTGTCTTGGTCAATCTCGCTAATTGCATTAGCCCATACACTTGTATTTGCGAAACTGACTTGCTGTTTATAATGAAGATAATATATTATCATTTGAAATACAGCAAATGCTATTAGCTTGTATGATGAAAATAGAAAAGCATTCTGATTTATAATAACATTAGATTGTAATATAGTATGTTTTTTCCGATAAATGTATTCTATAATGAAAAATGTTATGGAGCCGGAAACTATGAGAAAAAATGTATTTGCATGTAACCCTAAGTCCCATTCTTGCCTATAACAATAAGCAACATACGAGGCTATTGTAAAACCCGAAATGAACAGGAATGAAGGAGAAGACAAGTCCCTATGAAATAAACGGTATATAGCAAAAAGTAATAAAATATGTAACACAACTAAATATTCCATCATACTCTTGTTAATGATAATTATTGTCGTTTTATTTTTTTAATTGTAAGCCTAAAAATTGCGACTGGTATTAGTAAAAGTATCTTTCTTTTGCTGTTCATCACTATATCAAAATATTCTTTATCAATTCCCTTTACATAAAAAGTCAACGCATTTTCTAAGATAGCAAGATAAATGCAGATTCTTCTTTTAATAGTATATGACTTTATTCCAGAATTTAGAAATTCCTTCACAAAGTATTTCTTTGCTTTTATGTAGCTTGACTTAACATAACTTAGGTTTGCATTCATCTCACTTTGCGGCGAATATCTATAGCACCCTGTTTCTTCCGATAAATAAGCGGCCTTACCCATTGATGCAGCAGTTAGGAACAAGAGATAATCCAGCCCTATTTGGGTTTGTGTCATTATATTGCTTTTATAAACATCTCTTCGAATGCAAGTAGTCAAGGTCATGATAAAATTGCCCGAACTTATTAACTGACATAAGATGTCTCCACTAAATGAAATCTTTTTGTATTTTTCGTAAATGGGTCTTGGCATAAAATCTCCATTTGGATCAACCGTTCGGAAAGCTGTATATACCATTGAAACATTTGGATCAGCTTCAAGAATATCCACCTGCTTTTGCAATTTATAAGGGTCTATCCAATAATCGTCACCCTCGCAGAGAGCCAAATATTTGCCTTGCGCCTTAGGGAAAACATATTTTACGAACATCCCTCTAACCCCTTTTTGATATTGATTTTCATCATGAAAAATAGGCTTTATCAAGTCGGGATATTTTGCTGCGTATTCTTTTATTATCTCAGTAGTTCCATCCGTAGAACAATCATCATTTATGATGATTTCGAACGGGAAATTAGTCTTCTGCATCAAAAAGCCATCCAAACATTGACGAATGTATGGCGCGTGGTTATATGTGATGCTGCATATTGAAACTAAAGGCTTATCCATTTTCTTAATCTTCTTATGTGTGGACAGGCAGGATTCGAACCTGCAAGAGCACTCTATTATGTTCATCATCAGAATCACCAACACGAATGTCCATTGCCTCAGACCTGTCCAGATTCGCTCCTGTCCACCGTACAACAAACTTCTTCATATTCTTTTTTGTATTTAAATGTTCAACTTGATTGAGTAATCCCGTTACACTGATAAGTCCCATAACGTATTGAAAGAAAGACACGTCCGGGCAATTAAGTACAAACGTTGATAAAATTCTGATAATTACTAATAATCGTTGGAGCAATTTGTTAATTCAAGACAGGAAAAAACATTTAACATCAATACGATGTTTTTAAATGCGCTTCCAAGTCTGCTAAAACATCCAAAGTTGGTTCCTTCGCTATCAAATCAATGCATCTTTTTACGTTTTCTATCGGATAATTCCACCATTGTATTTCCAACAATCGGTTTCTTATTTTTTCGTCAAAACGCCATCTGTGGAATTTGTTTACTCCAAAAACAATTGAATAAGGCGGAACATCCTTTGTTATTATGCTATTGGCACCTATTACCGCACCGTCTCCAACTGTAACTCCGCGCATAACAATAGCATTACATCCTATCCAAACATCATTCCCTATCGTAACATTACCGTCATATTGATTGTAATACCCCCCCCTATCTATCATTTTGAAACGTTTTGCGAACAACATAGAATGTGAAGAAATACGATTAGGGTCATGATTTGCTGGACCTATAGACACATTCCATGATATAGATGAATATTTTCCAATTTGGCATGAAAAACAATGAGTATTTATGCTTATATATGAGAAATCTCCCATTGCTGAATAGCAAAAACGACTGTTTTTTCCAATCATGCAATGTTCGCCTATTTGAGATTTCAATACCACAGAATTGTCATCAATAGAGGCTGTTGACGCTATTGTTGAGTCTTTAATGTTGGCATTCATAACTTTCCCCTATATTGATACTTGTATAATGATCCATATAAATAGGTAATCCATCTACATCACGCAACATTATGTTGTCATTAGGAAAAACTTTTGTCAATTCTGTAGACATTTCATTTATTCTTCCTGTTAAAACCAGCATCTGATATTCAGAAAAGTTCAATCCGGCATTAGCGAATGTTGATGTGAAAGCTACATGTCTAATATTAATTTCTGTTACGATAGGTTTACCTTCTCCATTCTCCCGCAAATCTGTAACAACCAAACCATTCATTGTTTCACCAGTCTGTGCAATAACAGATAGTATGGCATCATATGCTACATCAAAGACATTTTTATCATTCAAAAGTTTTCCTTTATTCGTATTGCCTGTGATACCAGAAACCGCAACTTTACCCATTAAGTAACTAATACGTTCAGCTACTCCGTATTTCAGCAATTTACCTTGATTGAATAGAGTAAAGCAAGCTAAATTACGTCCAGGCAAATATTCTGACAACATAAAACTTTGTATTCCTTTATTAATTACAGCCCATGCTTTAACTTCTTCATAACAAGTTGCTTTCAATGAACCTTTCCCCGACGTTGTCCCTTCTGCATAGTCTCTAATCCAAAGAGGATATGAAATGTGAATGTTATGTTCGGAACACAACATTTCCTCTCGCGTTATAATTTGATATTGTGGAATATAGTCTTTTTCACATAAAGTATCATATAAAGACTTCTTGCTAAGGACTTTTTTCGCAAAGCCAGCAGGTATCTTTAAGAATTTTACATTGAAAGGATGTTCACTCCAATACAACACTTCCGGTTCTGGAATGAGTATTGCATATTCTATTTGATTTTCATCTATAATACGTTGCATTATGGTACGGTACCCTGGATCAGAAAAATATGGAACCCTATAGACTTTTTCATACAACCCTTCATATATTCCATACTCATTATAGCAAACGTCTGTACCAATGAATTCACATTGCCCTTTAAATATTTCACTTCTATTTAAAGAGCGAACTACAGAACGTGATGTGACACCACAAGCTCCGGTCACTAATATTTTATATTTACTCATAATATAATATTTATAATTCTGTCAATATCGTTTGAAGTTAAAGCATGGTGCATCGGCAGGCAGATTACGCTGTCGGCCATCTTGTGAGCCTCGGGCAAGTTCTCAAGCTTCGCACTCTCCAATCCACGATAAGTGGAAAACTCGCTGATGAGCGGATAGAAGTAGCGACGGCCAAGCACGTTCTGCTCTTTCATCTTGAAGTAAAGTTCGTCGCGGGTCATACCATACTTGCCGGCATCTACAAAGATGGGGAAGTATGAGTAGTTGTGGCGCACGCCGGGCATATCGTCGAAGAATGTTATGCCCTCAACGTTGCGGAGTGCGGCGCGGTACTTGACGGCTACTTGATGACGCGCCTCAATTGCTGCATCAACTTGCTTCAGGTTCAACAAACCGTATGCAGAACGTACTTCATCCATCTTGCTGTTGATGCCGGGACCTACTACGGTTGTCTCGTTGGCAAAGCCGAAGTTTTTCAGGTAGTCTATGCGTTTCTTCATGCGCTCGTCGTGCATCACCATTGCACCACCCTCAACGGTGTTGTAAACCTTGGTGGCGTGGAAACTGAGCGTGCTGAGGTCGCCGGCGTTGAGTATGCTCTCACCGTCAACTTCTACGCCGAAAGCATGGGCGGCGTCATAGATTACTTTCAGTCCGTATTGGTCGGCTATTTCCTGTATGCGCTTTGTGTCACAGGGCTTACCGTAGACGTGTACAGGCATTATGGCCGTGGTCTTGGGCGTAATGGCAGCCTCTATCCTGTCGGGGTTGATGTTGCCCGTCTTCGGGTCTATGTCAACGAACACGGGCTTTATGCCGTTCCACCAAAGGGCGTGCGTCGTTGCCACGAAGCTGTAAGGCGTAGTGATTACCTCGCCAGTTATGCGCAGTGCCTGCAATGCTGTTATCAGTGGCAATGTTCCGTTGGTGAACAGGCTGATGTAGGGCACTTTGAGGTAGGCGGCGAGTTCTTTCTCCAGCTGCTTGTGAAACGAGCCATTGTTGGTTATCCACTTGCTCTCCCATATTTGTTTGAGCATCTCGTTGAAGTCGTCGAGATTTGGCAGTAACGGTGATGTTACTGTTATCAGTTTATTGTCCATAAGGAATGTGTTTATTTTGTTTTTATTGTTTTCTCTTGGCCAAAGAAATCAGTTCTGCAAGTTCTGAGAACCTGAAAACGTATCCAGACAACGAGTAAAAGGCCACGCCTACAGCGATGCCGACGCAAAGCTTGGCGATGTCACCTGGGATGAAACTGTTCACTGTAAGTATTAAGGTGAACATCACGAGGCCCAGAACTATCGTGGGCAGCAAGTCGCACATCTGCCGGAAAAAGCCGACGTTTATTAGCTTACCTGTATAATATGTGTTTATTGCCAATGCCACGAGCGAGTTCAAAATGGAGCCGTAACACATCACTATCAGGCCAAATGGGGCTGTGATGCACAGTACGCTTACGCCGAGGATTTTCTTTATGATTTCAAGGCGCAGGAAGAGGTCTGAACGGCCTTTCACCTGCAACAGGTTGAGGTTGATGGCATGGATTGGATACCACATCATCGAAAAGCAAATTATCTGCAGAAGCTGTCCGCAGAAGTTCCATTGCTGACCGAGCACAATGTTGATAAATGGTTTTGCCACGGAAGACAGACCTATCATTAACGGGAATATAATGAAGGCAGAAAGCTTTAAGAACCGGCGGTAAATGCTTGCAAGCCGCGCGTCATCGTTCTGAATCTCACAGAGCACGGGATAGGTTATGCGCTGGATTATTCCGGTTAGATTAGATGACGGGAACTCTGAAAACTGATGCGCACGGGTGTAGTGTCCCAAGCTCAACGCACTGAAAAGTTTTCCGATAACAATAGGATAGATGTTACGGTAAATGGTGTCGAGCAGTCCGGAGGCAAGGAGCTTCGAGCCGAAAGCAAACAACTCATGGAAAGATTGCCAAGAATATACCAGTCGTGGTCGCCATTTTGACAGCAGCCAAAGTAAGCCTGTGTTTATGCCGAGATTCAGCAATTGCTGCGTAACAAGCGACCATACGCCGAAACCGTGGTAAGCCATCGCTATGCCGACTGCCCCCGACGTTATTGCAGCGGTCAAGGCAGCCTTTGCCTGAGTCTTGAAGTCAATCTTGATAGTCAGCAGCGCACGCTGCACAACGGCCAGCGAATTGAATATTATGCTTAGGCACACCACACGCATTACAGGGCATAGCTGTGGTGTATTGTAAAAATCGGCCACAAACGGGGCTGCAACGTAAAACACAAGATAGAGCAGTACACTTACCACTATGTTAAAGTAGAACACAGTGTTATTGTCAGTCTCAGTGCGATTTTGCTTGCGTATCAGTGCCTGCGAGAAACCGCTGTCGATGAGCGACTGTGCCACGGCGATGAAGATGGCCTGCATGCCTATCAAGCCGTAATCATGGGGCGAGAGCAGACGCGCCATCACAATCATGATGAGGAACTGCACGCCCTGCACTGAGAAACGCTCAACAGTGCTCCACAGCACGCCTTTGGCCGCTTTCTGTTTTAAAGAGTCCTTCATTTTCTTAAAGGGCATCCATGATTTATAATATCAGAATTTGATAATCTCACCAATTCTGACTTTTTGCGATTTCTTCTCTTTCCGCTTCTACTAAAGCAACAAGTTCGTGAATAGAGTCTGATAATTCTTTATGATTGTCCCTACTATCATATAGTAAGAACTTTAAATTGAATATCTCAGAATATATCTCCTGCTTATTTTGAATACTTTCTTTGGTAGCCACAAAATAATGTGGCATGGCGGTATGAAACATTGCCGAATAATTTTCAAGCAGCAAACGGACATCTGGGTCATTAATTCCAGCCCCAATAAAAATGAATGTATGCGTCATCAATAAAGATTCCATTATCTTATAGAATTTCGCATTTTGGATTCTTGCCTTAGCATAATCTTTTTGGGTAAAAATGACTTTGTCCGGAGAGTCTATGCTGCCATGCATTTTTAAAATAAGCATGTCATGCCTTCTTAATCCATCGGCTATATCTGTCTCATCGTATTTCTTAACATGTATTGTTCCGTGAGACTCATGATTTGCGTATGAATCATATATTTTATCAAAATTTGGAGTAATAACTATTCGCTGGTTTAGTTTAAATATATCTTTGTGAATATCAGCCTCATGAAAGCGAGGACGTTCAAATTCATCCTTAAGCAACTCAATAAAATCATTTTCGCCTAATTCTTTTTTTAATAATTCACATGCAAGCAGATAATTGTCTTTTTTGATTTCCTTTTTAATAATGTTCTTTACAGATGGATTCTCTATCGTTTCAATGCCACATTCAAGAAAACCTTTCCAATCTTTTGGATGGTTTCCGTTATCATCAATAGAGTTCTTTGATAAACCTGCTCCAAGAAAAAGAACACTTCTGTTGCGTGCTATACAATTTACCAGTTGGTTAGGCCATTTCATAAGCGCAAAGGTTTATATTAATATTCTCAACCAATTTAGCAACAACACTCTCATATTCTTTCACTTTTAAAAAGTGTGCTCCAACAACCCCATCACTTCCTAAGAGTCTAAAAATAGGCTTATGAGCAGTCTGGGAAAGCGGAATCAAGCTATTAAGTATGGGAATTTTCCCTATAAGTAATTTGTCTGTAGAAAGATACGGCGTATAAAAATCATTTAAGTCTAATGACACAGTGTTATTCATTCTTTTAATAATATTTTCATATGCCTTCACAGGTTGCTTGACACCTTCTTTTGTTTTAGTCGTATATTGTTGATATATGTAACCTAAAAAACGAAGATTTGCGGTTACCTCTATCTCCCCAATTTTGTAGGGTTCATTATCCGAATTGTTTTGATATTCTTTCAAACCTTTATCAATAAATCGTTTCCATTCAGTTAACGACTTTGAAATATTATCAACCGCTTTCAGGCTAAATATATCAGAAGACATAGGCATAATGAAATAATCACAGGAAAGTAGGACGCAGCGGTTAATTGCACCTAATGACGGGCCTACATCAAAAAAAACATAATCATATTCGTTAGCCAATTTTTGCAACAAATCAAAAAAGACAAAAGTGGTTTTCAAACCTCGCGGCCCACCATTTTTCCCATCAATCCAATCTGCACTTAAAAAATCTTCCATTAAAGACAACCTTGAGTCACCTAAGATAAAATCAAACCCAAAGTTCTCATTTGATTTAATAGGTATGGAACTATTTTCTATATAATTATTTCCGCGCTGAAGTGGCCTTATAATATCGTATATTGTTTTTGTTTTTGAATTTGAATACAATTTTTCCAACTCATCGTCAGATGTAACATATATTGAAGCGTTACACTGTGGGTCAGCATCAATTACAAGAATTTTTTTATTTTTCTTTATTTGCAAATACGATGCTAAATTACAAAGCAATGTAGTTTTTCCTACCCCACCTTTATTGTTAAAAACTGCAATAGAAACCATTGTCGATAGTTTTAATTATTGACTTAAACTAAGTTTTCTCCATATATTTAGCGCACACAGCACACCATAATCCTCGTATGCCTCTGTTTGTGCCAACTTTTCCATTCCGTCTTTCAACTGCTGTAACTCTGCCGCTGGAAAATTTCCGCTTTTGATAGCATTGATGATTGCCTCCATCATGTCTTGGCAGACATAATCGGGACTGTACATGTCATCGAAATAGTTGTAATGCTCATCTTCCACGAAGTGATAAGTGAGACTTTCAAGTACTTCGAGCAGGATGGTTACGGCTTCGGCATACTTGCCTTGGCTTAACGATTCACGAACTGCTTTCTGATAGGGTGAAAGCAGGTTTGCAATGGTATCGCAATCCTCATCGATATTCCGCTTGTTGAAAACGGTTTCGATTTCAGCTTTCAACGGAGTCAGTTCGATGTCAGTACGTGATTTGTCTTCCATACGCTGACGGATATAGCTCATTTTAAGTTTGTGAGTTTATGAGTTGACATCCTGCTCTTGTTTTTATGAAGATACCTTCGCGGGGAAACGGTTCGTAAGCGTTCGATTCAGACATCCCCTACATTACCAGACGGTAGGCCTAAAATAAAATTTAGATGTAAAAACGAATAAGGCTCTGCAAACATCCCATGCAGGGGCGTATTGTATACGCCCGAATGCGTCAACTAATCCACGTAGATGTTTTTGGGCAGGCAAACCCTGCCCCCTACAAGGCATTTTGGCAAAATGAGGACATTCGTACTGCTTTTTTAAAGGATATATATTCATCGGCAGTTGCAGTATATATTCATCAGCAGTTGCAGTATATATTCAACTGCCGATGCAGTATATATTCATTTTTCGGGTGTACTATCCTGTATGGTCTGTTCTGCCTGCTGCGCGTTCGGGGCGATGAGGTTCTGGCCGCCGTTGATGATACAGACAAACTTGGGGTCTTCCCGCTCGTGGAGCTTGTCTATCTCATCGTGGTACTTCTAACTTATACTTCATTCTTAATTCTTCATTCTATAGGATGTCGCTTATGCTTACGCTCTTCGTCAGGCTCTGCCACGAATGTCTTGCTACGGTGAGGTTCAGCGGATAACCGAGACCCATTATCTCACCCAATTTCTTCAGGCTGTAATTGATGCGGTGCAGGAGGCTGTCATACTGTTTCCATTGCTCGTGTGGGGCTTTTGCCGTGATGACAGGAAAGAGGCGTGCCGTGCCTTTCCTTCTGTAACGGTCTGCTATCTCCTGCAGTGCCGGCTCCCAGGGAATGGAGATTTCCTTACCGGTGATGTGCTGACGGTAAGTGAGCTGTCCGTCCTGGATGTTCTTTCTTGTCAGGCGGAAGATGTCATCGCTCCTCATGCCACGTGCATAGACAGAGAACAGGAAGATGTCGCGGGCGAAGACGATTGACGGATGTTCGCTGCCCAAGTCCAAGTCACGCATATGTTTTACCTCCGCAAGCGTCAGACCGTTCTTCTCTTTCTTGACGTGGTAGCTCACGTCCATGCCTTCGAAGGGATGGCATTCATCGGCCAGTCCGCTTTCTACAGCAAGGCGGTAGACCCGTTTCAAGTTCCGGATGTACAAGGAAATGGTATTGCGCCCTAACTCCTGATTCTTCAGCCACGTATGATAGTTGCGTATCAGCAAGGAATCGAAGTCCTTGAAAGGCACTTCGCTCTTGCCCAAATAGGCAATGAACTTTCTGAGATACATTTTCAGCTTGTTTGCTGCATCGTAACGCCCCTCGTCCTGCAGCTTCTCAACGCGGGAATTGGCGTATGCAATAAAGCCGAAACCTTCCAGCCCCTCTCCGGCTCTCCCAGCCCCTCTCCAGTTCTCCCCATGAGGGGAAAGGGTAACAGCCGTCTGTGCTATATCCTTTTGCACTTTATTCTTCATTTTTCATTCTTCATTCTTAATTCTCAGGCTTCATGCATCCCAGAAAATCGAAAATGTTAGGCTCGTCGAAATAGATGCCCATGTCGGCGTAACAGGCTTCCTCCGGGTCTTCCGGTACGGTGTAGAGGTCTTCGTAAAGGCTGAGCCGCTTGCCAAACATGGTGGTGAAAAATGTGAGCTTTGCCGCATCCTGTTCTTTTTTAAGAATGTCGCTCCAATTGGTTTCACCGTTCCACACGGGCAAGGCTTCCTTGTTAAGCCAGACTGCAGAACCGTTTATGTAAGTTTTGTCATTGTAAGTGACAAGCTGGGCGGCAAGAGGACGGCTTTGCACATTTTCCGAAACAGGCGCGGGGAAAATCACATCACGGAACTCACGCCCGTCCCTGTGGAGTAAAGTGAGCGTGCGCCCGTCTTTACGCCCGATAACCGTGTAAGTGTCCAAGCGTTCGGAACGGATAGCATCGAGACTTTCCGCCGCTTCTTTCAACCTGTCTTTTTCTTTTCCTTCGGCAAAAGACACTTCATAACGGAACTGCTTGGACAAGGTATCCGCCAAGGAGTATCCGCGCTTGTCACGCCAGTTGAAGGCAAGGTCTGCCCACAGCATCTGCCGGGCGGTCTGCCAGTCACCCGTAAGCCTGCGGAACATCACCTCCCTGAAACGCAAGTCCGGGAAAATGTGCCACATGACCGGGTCTTCACATGGAAACCAAGCCATCATTCCACTTATACGGGAAAAATCACCCGACAGCACGCATTCTGTCATCCATTGCCGGAGGGCACTGCAACCGGCTCTTGACACAGCTTCTGACACGAGACTGTCCACTTGTGAAGTGGCATCCGCACCCATGTCCAGGCTTTCGCACCAACGGAACACGACATCGCCCACGCTGCGGTACCTGTATTCGTAAACACCGTCAAGCCCGACAGCAATAGTGTTCTCCGTATAAAGCAGCAGAGAAAGTATAAACTGTTCATCGAACCCCGCCGCATACTGTTCAGCCAAACGGTGCAGCCTGACGTAGATTTCATAAAAGAAAACCACGTCGCCATCCACATTCATGGACGGATGGTGGAGGCGTTGCCATCTGGAAGTAAATTCGGCTATCGTGTACATTTTATTTCAGGTAACAAGTTGACCAATTGACGAGTTAACGAGGTTTTAGATGCCATTAGTGAAACTATTCAGAACCTTGTTGCCTTGTCAACTGATACCTTGTCAACTTCAATTGTGCAGCCACACCGTCCGCAGATACCTGCGCCATACGGCAAGATGGTTAGTAGTATTGATTTCCTTGCAGATGCGGACGCAGGTCTGTATCAGCTTGTCCTTTGCCGTGTCTTTTTCTTGAACTGAAGACCGAATAGCAAAGACATTCAACGTATCTTCGCCGACCTTAAAATCCGGTACGGCTTTTACGGCTGAATCCGCATCCGTCAATACCTTATATAATGTTGGGGCATAGTTGCGGAAAGACTCGATGAGTTTTTTCCTTTCTGTATTCGTGGTCTCGTCAAGGACAGATTGCGACCTTCCCGACACTAACTTCTCGTTGGCTTTTCCTGCCGTAAGGAAATATTCGCTGAGGAAACCGTCCCAGTTGGCGAAGAAAACGAGGTTTTCCATCTCTTCCCTCATGCCGATATGGGCATCATACGCAGTGGTGACTTTTCCATCCTCCTGTCTGCTGGGGTAATAAACCTCCTCGGTGATGTCCACCCTGCGGATGATTTCCGTAAAATTCTTATGTTGAAGTTCCACCTCGTTCTTGCCTTCTTCCCATTCTATTCCGGATGTAGGCGTAAGAAACGAACGCAGGAGAATCTTTTGCCAGTTTTCCTTCACATATCCGGGAGTATCATGTTCGTAGCGGGCAAGGTTTATCAGAAGTTCAGCTTCCTTGGTAGTCAGTCTGGCAAGACGGCCGCCCAATGTTTTCTCACCTTTCTTGTCAAGTTCCCGGCAGAGATTGGTCAATGACAAATCGACAGCAAGGCGTTCCATCAGTTCATAAAGCATGGCTTGCGTGCGCTTTCCGTAACCGCAAGCCTGCAGGATGCCGACAAGCAGGTCAACGGCACGCCCTTTTTCCGTACCTATAGACAGGCGGTCGCCCTCGGCATTGTGGAGACGGACAACGTGCAGGTCGGAGACATTGGGATAGGTGACGGTCAACCAGCTGCCCAGCACCATGCCTTGCACGCGGAACACCAGTCCCTTTTTGCGGTGGAAGCGGCAGATGTAGCCTTCTTGGCCGGCAAACGGACCGTCGACCACGCGCACAATCTCATTCGCCTCGCCCTCTTT
Organism: Bacteroides sp. An269; assembly: GCF_002159755.1. NCBI lineage: Bacteria > Pseudomonadati > Bacteroidota > Bacteroidia > Bacteroidales > Bacteroidaceae > Bacteroides > Bacteroides sp. An269. Next base: position 1,604 of record NZ_NFJG01000017.1, on the reverse strand, counting down.
CGCGTTGAAGGCATAGTCCGAGTAAGGACGCTCCAGCACTATTACCTTATCAGCGTAATTCTCGTTGTAGTCACGGAAAGCGCGCATTTGCGATTCGGGTATGGTGCAAGCGGTGGCTTTCTCGTCCGGCGTACGCTTGCGGTTGTAGCGGATAAAGGCATCTGAACAGTTGTCACGAAGGAACTCAACCAGTGCGTTTTGGGTGGCAAGCACGAACACATAGCCATCAAAAAGAGGCATCCGTTGCTCACTGTCACCTCTGCGCACGTACACCTTGGTATGGGTAGGACAATAGACTTCCAGTATGTTCCGGATCTTGTCCTTTTCGCGCCCAATGAGTGCACACAACTCCTGTTCATGTCCGGGTTTGGTACGGACAAGGAACCATTGGTAATCTACGTTGTTGAGTTTGTCAGACAACATGATGGATTTACGATTTACAAAGTACTATTTACGGTGGTTAATCCCCATTTACAACACAGCTAAATCGTAAATTGTAAATAATGCCAATCAGGAGTTAAAAAGGAAGTTATAGGTAGTTATCGCCCACTTATCGGGCTGGGAGTTAGATGCCAATACCTTTTGCACAGCTTTCAGAAGCAAAGCTATTGACCTTTAACTCCTGAACGAAGTGATAACTCCTGTGAAACATAACTACGTTTAACTCCTGATTCGCATAAATAACCAAATTGTAAATGAACAAGGCGTTCCTTACGTTACCCTCATGACAATCGCATGACGGCTAACCGTTACCTCTCCGAATTTGAATCACTACGCTTTGCAAACTTTTTTAAGAAGTTTTCAGGCGTTGTTTACAGCATTCTTTAGGTTTAGCGGCAGCATTCCGGAGTAAAAACTCAGCAACAATGTCCTGCCGTTGTTATGTGACGAGAAGTGCAAAGCGCAATGCGCTTGAATGTTTTTGCCTCCATATCACAAATATTTGATATACAATCAATTAAATATTTTCAAGTTCGCCGCTTTATCATTGTTTTATATTATGAAGCGGCAAAACACGTTGCAAATATAGTGAAAAGATTTAATATTAAGGATTTTACGGTCAAAAAAAATTCATGATTAGTGATTAAATTTCCCCAAAAGCTGCATTTGTTCGACTAAATCCGGAGAACATTATCTACTATTTATTGACTATCAACCTGTTACAAAATTCTGCCATTCCATAATATACAATAGCAAGTTTTATTGGATAGATTCCGGTTGTTTTATTTGCGAAAAATCTTGACAATCAGTTAACAGGTTCAAGGACATGGAAGGAACTTCGGGGTGAAAGCTGCATTGACATCAGTGGGCTGCCCGAAAAGCAAAGCATCTGCACCAGCCGTGGTTTTCCAGACAGTGGTTTGACGGAGTTGGGAGTGATGGAAGACACTGGCACTTGAAATGCGAACATAAGGCAGCCCAATACACCACAAGCCTTTGTGAAGTTATCAAGGTCAAAGTCTAATTACTATATATACAAGATGCCATTAAACCTAGAAGCTGTTTTGAATTTCTCCAAAAAGTTTTTCTTGGCTTGATGTATCCGTTTTCGTGCGTGCTTTGGGCGATTTTTTGGTCCTTTCCGCTCCTGTTCTTCGTCAGAT
>NZ_NFJG01000169.1:0-5848 GCF_002159755.1 Bacteroides sp. An269 | reverse complement strand
ACCATCTTGGTGGTGTACTGAACGGGATACCATTTCTTCGGTTCGTCCGGTTCTGACGGGTTGATGCGTTGTACCGCTTTCAAAAAAATGCTCATTGTCGTTTGTTTTTTAGGGGTTTATAATGGCTAAGCGGGGAACGCAGTTAGGCGTTATCACGCTTTGTTAGTCACATTATTATTCTTGCTTATAAATTCATAACAGTCATCCAAAGAATATTGGGCTAAAGCGCTTTCTATCCATTTTTCATAACTATCGGGAAGTTTTTCACATTCAGGATGTGTAAACCAATACGTTTCACCATATAGAGCAAGCATTGCCCAATGATAAATGTTTTCGTGAGAAAAGAAAACAATATCATCAGTAGTGTTTATAGGCTGTTGTAGAGGATGAAAGTCTTTAACCACTTGTTGTGCATTCTCTATGGTAGTATTTCCATATATAGATATGCACTCTTTCAATAGTTCGCAAAACACTTTGAAATGAAAGATGATTTTAACATCTTCATCCTCTGCTACTATAATGTCTTTGTTCATACTGTTATCATTTATAAGTTATTGCAAGTTGTGACTAATGGCTAAGCGGGGAACGCTGTAAGCGTTATCCTGCTTCGTTAGTAACTTTAATCACCCGTAATTCTTATCTTAGATATATTGGTGGTATTTATACAATTTACTATGTGCTCAATCTCCTTACCATAAGGAGATTTTTTTCCAATTTCTTTTAACTCATTAATGAAAGATACTAATTCTGTTCCCGAAAGTTCTACATCAGTTAAATAATAGTCTTGTACACGGAATATAGTTCGAAATCGCCCTTTATCTAAATGTGCAAGATTAAACAGCCAATAATGTAAGTTTTCACTAATTTCAGACACATCCGTGCTTGTTCCGTCTTTATTATAAATTGAAATATCTAAGCCCATATAAGAATTATTAAATTGTTACTAATGGTTTGACAAGGAGCTGCGTTCAGCAGCTATCTTGGCTCGTTAATAATAATTACAATGTTATTCGTATAAAAGATTCACATTTAGCAGAGGAATACTTTCTTTTAAGCACCCCTCGCTTCTATGAATTAGAAATGAAACTAATACTGTTTCAAATTCAGAATCTTCAAGGATATAAGGAGTTAAGTGTGCTATTTTTCCTTTGCCATTCAATGATATTTTAGTCCATTCTTTTTGTGTAAATTCCGGCCACTTCCTTAATTCGTAGCCCGGAATTAAACTCAACTCTCTTATGTCTTCCTTGATGTAAAAGCGACCCTCTTGCTTATACTCTCGCCCCAATAAAGGACGGATAGAATCAACATTTTCAGAACTGTAAATCGGATAAGAATAGGGATGAATACCCCAAGTTATCATGATTATTTCTTGGCTGAACAGTTCATCGATTAGCTCTGTATTGGAAAATTCGTCTATTAAATCCAACTTCCGATTGCCATATTTTCGAGTTATTATTTCTTCCATTTTTGCTAAGTCCACAAGAATGAAGCCGAGATAATCATAAGAATCAAAGTATTTGTCAGATATAGAGTAAACCAAATTTTCATTTAGTTTCATTTCTGAAAAATAGAAGTAAATAGTGATAATTTCAACAGGTATTGGAAGAACATCAATAGCGGGCAAGGTGTGAACAGGCTTGTCCTTAAAAATCTTAACACCTATATTAAATTCTCCTTGTAAGCTAAAATCTATTTTATGTTCAGACAAACCACTATTAGGAGAAAGCAATCGTATATCTGACTTGTCATTTATATAGACTTTCCCTAAATAAGTTTGATTTATTAGTTCGCCTAAAATGGAATCATTAAAGGCTAATTGGTTTTCAACCTTTTCAAACACACATCTAACATTATATTGACCTGATATACGATTCATGACATCAGGAATCGTATAACTAATCCGGTCAATACATAGCTGTAAATTGGCAATTAAATCGTTGCTACCTCTAAATGCTATTGTTTTTATTCTTTCCATTTTATGTGAATCTTTTTTTACGAACTCATTTATTATTAATGGTTCAGCAGGGAACGGCTTGCCGTTACCCTGCGTTGTTAGTGATATTTTTACCATAATTCTTCTGCGGAGAAATCACCTAAGAAAAAATATAGCAGCATAATGATACTGAACAAAATATATATGCCTATCGAAAAGCATACTATCAATATTATTTTCTTTCCGATACTGCACTTTTTTTCCCTAAACAAGAATAGCGAGAATAAAATCGCTATGAGTATAATAGTTATTGCACATACAATCATATACCTATATTTTGAATTTGTAAATTATGCTGTTATCACTAATGTATTGATAACAACACCTGTCAGGAATCGGACATTCCACTAACCCGCGCCATACGGGGCATATATCCTAACCTTCATGCCCCCAAAGGTACGAAAAGAATCGGAGAAACAAACCGAATGGTTTGGAAAAGTCGCGAAAGAGTTGGCGGAAGGGGAAGAAAGGCTGTAGGCATCCTGCCATTTCCTCCGCCAACCACCATAGCCACCAGCCTTGAAACTGGCGAAAAAGGAAATGCCGCTTTCTCTTTTTCGCCGGGCACATACTTTGCTGCCGATGGAAACAGGTTTAAGCCAGTTTGGATGTATATACAAAAGGACGGACTAAACTTCCGAGAGTGGATAGCAAGCGGGATGCAATCCGGTGTGCCATATTTGATAATGGTTCAGCAGGGAACAGCGTTTAGCTGTTATCTCGACCTTGTTAGTAACATTATTATTAATAAACTTAGCTTTCTGTTGTTATTTCTTTTATATTTCCATTATTATCTGTAACAACAACTATTAACCGATCTGTTACATTTTTTCCTATGGTATAATCCCATACAGCATAATCATCATCTCCGGGATAGAATCCTACTCTTTCCAATTTCAAAACTGATAGTAGCCTTTTTTCTATTGTAGTATCAGATTCCGTTTTTTTCAATATTTTGTTTATGCTCGATTTATCCAGTTCTTCAACATGGAAATCAATATATTCTTTCGCTTTTCCATTTGAATCATAATCTCTTACAATATAATCATCAATAGCTTTCTTATATTGTAGCAAATTGCTTGCATAATCCTCATATTCATTCAGCCAATCATATTCTGGTACACCATCAAAAAGATTCAAAGCAAGATAAATCTTCTTTTTATCCAATATAACTTCACAGTCAATTTCTTCTTCTGAAGGTTTAATATCGATTTCACCAAAATATGCGACTTTCCTTTTTTGAATTTTATCTGTTTTATTGCAATCTTTATTTCTAATAAGCATTTTATTTACTTCACCTTCAGAATATCCATATTTCTTTTTAGATTCCATACTTACAGATTCAAGTGATTCGGATTCAAACAAAGGAGATAAATCCCCACTTATAACATCATCAAAAGCCAATTTTTTAAGATTATACATCGTTTTTACAAAATCAAGGTCTTTAAGGATTGATATATAAATGGCTTCTATTGAATGATTGGGAGCTAACTGAGACAAATCGTTAAGTTGCTTGCATTTTTCAATTGAAAGCTGTTTTAATTTAGGTATATCCTTTAATGCTCTCAGATCATTCAAACTATTACAAGAATATATTTGAATTGACTCAAGTTTATCTGCTTTACATAACCCATCAAGGTTTGACATTTTTTTTGAACGGACAATTTCAATATTCCTAAGGTTTGTGAGTTGATGTAAGCCATTTAAGTTAGTATTTTTTGCATCCCATAATGTTAGATTTTCTAATGAAACCATGTTTTTTAATTCCTCTAATTCTTTAGAGTTAAAGTTATAGATATGCAGTTGTTTCAAATTTATTAAAGTATCAATGTTTATTGTATGTTTGGTATGATAATATTTTAATTCTTCAAGTTTTGGAAATAAGCTGAAGTCGATAGTAAAGACCTTATCAACCCAAAGCCCAAGTTTATGTAAGTGAGGTAAAACACTTAGTTGATTTAGATTGCATGGTTCTATGGTATAGTCGTACCCCAAAATAGTCAAGGATTCAATAAAATCATATTCGCATATTAAACTTACATTTAATCTATGCTTACACGACGTAGTGCTACCGACATTTATTACTATGTCGTAGTAACCCTGATTTTTGGCAAACTCCAATCCTTCTCTTAAATGACAAGGAAATATTATTAGCCGATTTATTTCTGGCACTTCTCTATATCGTTCCATTATCTAAATATATCTCAAATTGTCACTAATGTATTAACAACAACACCTGCCAAGCACCAATCCCCCGCCAACTCACTTTTCCGAGTTGCCCAACTCGTTTCCGTGAGTTGCCCGACTCACCGAGCTGAGTTGCCCAACTCAGAACTTTGAGTTGCCCAACTCACGATTTCAAGTTACCCGACTCACGGAAACAGGTCAGTCGTCAGCTATCAGCATAGCCACTTCGTTTTCGTCCACCATCTTGGTGGTGTACTGAACGGGATACCATTTCTTAGGCTCGTCCGGTTCTGACGGGTTGATGCGTTGTACCGCTTTCAAAAAAATGCTCATTGTCGTTTGTTTTTTAGGGGTTTATAATGAGTAAACAACAACATCCTTGTGGTCCCCGCCAACTCACTTTTCCAAGTTGCCCAACTCGTTTCCGTGAGTTGCCCGACTCACCGAGCTGAGTTGCCCAACTCAGAACTTTGAGTTGCCCAACTCACGATTTCAAGTTGCCCGACTCACGGAAACGGGTCAGTCGTCCCGTCAGCTATCAGCATAGCCACTTCGCTCTCGTCCACCATCTTGGTGGTGTACTGAACGGGATACCATTTCTTCGGTTCGTCCGGTTCTAACGGGTTGATGCGTTGTACCGCTTTCAAAAAAATGCTCATTGTCTTTTATTTTTTAGGGGTTTATAATGATTTGAAAAAGAACGCCGTTTAGAGGTTATCTTTTCTTGTTGATAATAGAGTTTATTAGACTTATAAATAACCCACGTACCATTTATCTTCACTTAAGAATTTTCTTTTTTTACTATCTATCAAGTACTTGTTATTTTTTTTGACGACAACATACTGTAGATATCCATCATAGGTTTGTGTTGTCACAATAAATCTATTTTTTCTGCTTTCTTGTATATCGATTATTTTTTCCTTATTAGGGTCGTAATCATAACTCCCTTCAAGTCCCCATGACAAAGCATTCGGGCGGCTCATTTTTCGTTCCTTGTCTGTACAATATTTGCTAATTATGGAAGCTACCCTTTGCTTTATCATACGCTCTGTTTCGTCCAATTCTAACTGGTCTTCGTCAAACTCATTACAATATTTTTCCCATTCATTCATTTCTGAAATGAAATTGAGAACAAGTTCTTCGATTGCCTTTTTTGTAACATCATCCATAATTGCGCTTTTATATATGTTTTTTGAAAGTTATATGATTAATGTATTAGGCATCGGACATTCCGCTAACCCACACCATGCGGGGCGTATATCCTAACCTCCATGCCCCCAAAGGTACGAAAAGAATCGAAGAAACAAACCGAATGGTTTGGAAAAGTCGCAAAAGATTTTTCGGGAGGGAGGAAAAGGATGCCGGAGGGCATAAAAAAAGCCTGAACGGGTCAGGCTTTAATCAGTGAATAAATGAAGCGGAGCTTGCGGGAGAGTTCACCCGTGTCCAGCCCGGAGAGGAAAGCCTGCTCGAAAGACAAGCCGTAGAACACCTCGCGGAACATGGCGACGGTTTCCTCCGTGTCCACCTCCGCGCGGATTTCGCCCGATGACTTCGCCCGCTCGATGATGTCGCGCCACAGCTTCCGGTCTTTCTCGAACAGGGCGGCGAACTTCGCCCCGGCATCGGGGTAATACTGCCGCACTTGCATCAGCAGGTGGAAGT
>NZ_NFJG01000168.1:0-5853 GCF_002159755.1 Bacteroides sp. An269 | reverse complement strand
TTTGATTTGCAACTATAAAATTACTCATTTTCTGCGATATGCGGAAATCCCTGTGCCTCTTTTATATCCCAAGAAGAAGGTTATCTATTAACTTGCGAAACTTGAATAATACAGATTAAGCAATGAAAAAATTGTGTCTTATTTCTTTATGGGTATGTTTGCTTGTGGTTACAGCAGCAGCCCAGTCAACCAAGGAGATTTATTTATTTCATACCAATGACATGCATAGTCGTATTGAGCCTTTTCCTGAAAATTACCAGGATACCTTGCTGGCAGGGAAAGCCGGTATGGTGCGACGTGCTACTTTTATCAGCCAGCAGCGTGAAATCCATCCTGATTTGTTGCTTTTCGATTGTGGGGATTTCTCGCAAGGTACACCTTATTATAATATATATAAGGGAGAAGTGGAAATCAGCATGATGAACGAGATGCGTTATGATGCTGGTACTATCGGGAACCATGAGTTCGATTTCGGTTTGGAGAATATGGCGCGTTTGTTCAGGTTGGCAGAGTTTCCCATTGTATGTGCCAATTATGATGTGACGGGTACGGTGCTGGAAGGTTTGGTGAAAGAGTATGTTGTGTTGCATCGGGATGGTATTAAGATTGGAGTGTTCGGGTTGGGCGCGCAACTGGAAGGTTTGGTGGCAAAAGCATCGTATGGTGACGTGAAGTTTGAGGATCCTGTCTCTGAAGCACAACGGATTGCTGACCTGCTGAAAATGCAGGAGAAGTGTGATTTGGTGATTTGTCTTTCTCATTTGGGTTGGAAAGGAGAGCCTTATTCGGATGTGGAACTGATAGAGAATACGTGCAATATCGATGTAGTATTGGGCGGACATTCGCATTCTTATTTTGAGAAACCTGAATATTATAAGAATCTGGATGGCGTGGAAGTGCCTTTGCAACAAATGGGAAAGCATGCCGCTTTTATAGGAAAAATGGTGTTGACTTTGCAAAAGAACTGAGATGAGAAAGGCGGTCGTTTTATATATATGCTTGTTGTTGTCTGTCTGGGTAGAGGCTCACACGATGCCTTCGGTATTGAGCCAGGTGAAAGATACGGCAGCGTGCCGCAGATGGGTGGAAAGCCGGTTGTCGGAGATGACATTGAAACAGAAAATCGGACAGCTGTTTATCCATACGGTAGATCCTGTTACAGCTCCGCGCAACAAAGCCCAGATACGGAAAGCGATTGAGGAATATGGATTAGGTGGATTGTTGTTTGCCAAGGGGCGGATAGACCAGCAGGTGCAATTGACTAACTTGGCACAGCAATGGAGCCGGATCCCTTTGCTGATTACTTTTGATGGTGAATGGGGATTGGCTATGCGTCTGAAAGATACGCCCGAATTTCCCAAAAACCGGATATTGGGATGTGTTCAGGATGATTCGTTGATTTATCGTTATGGGAGAGAGGTGGCACGTCAGTTGCGTGAAATAGGGGTGCAGGTTAATTTCGCTCCTGTGGCGGATGTGGATAATAATCCGGGAAATCCAGTCATCAATACCCGTTCTTTCGGGAGTAACCCCAAAGAAGTGGCACGGAAAGTTATTGCTTATGCACGCGGTTTGGAAGATGGAGGTGTGTTGGCTGTCTGCAAGCATTTTCCCGGACATGGTGATACGGATGTCGATTCGCATAAGGCATTGCCAGTGCTTCCTTTTGACCGTGCCCGTATGGATTCTATTGAGTTGTATCCATTTCGTAGGGCGATAGATGCGGGAGTAAGTGGTATGATGGTCGGGCATCTGCAAGTTCCTGAATTGGAGGAGAAGCCGGCTTCTATTTCTTCCGATATTATAACCACTATGTTGCAGGATGAGTTTCATTTCTCCGGACTAGTCTTTACCGATGCGCTCGAAATGCGAGGTATCCGTCAGGCGGACGATGTGTGTGCACAGGCACTTTTGGCCGGAAACGATTTGTTGTTGGCTCCACGTAATTTAAAGCGGGAAATGACTGGAGTAATGAATGCTATAAAGAAAGGCCTGCTTACCGAAGAGGTGATTACCGAGAAATGCCGGAAGGTACTTACCTTTAAATATGCATTGGGTCTAAGTCAGCGCCCGGTGGTGGATGAAAAAGATTTGAAGTCTCGTATACGCATTCCTGAAACAGACAGCTTGCTGCTGGCATTGGATAAAGCAGCTGTTACAGTACTGAAGGACTCGCTGGAAATGCTTCCGTTGGAATTGGCTTTGTCAGGTAATGTCTTGTTGAGCATTTCTCCTTCGATAGTCGATTCTTATCCTTTTTACAACGGATTGCAGGAATCGATAACAATCAATTGGGTACATGCACGTGTGGATTCGTTGCAGTCCATTCGTAAGCGGCTTCGCACGGCACAGCAGGTTATCGTAGCATTGCATCAGAAAGATTATGAATCTTATGTGCCGTTTCTTCAGGAATTGGCAGCCGATAAACCACTGGTGGTCGTTTCTTTTGTTCCTCAGGAGGATTTGAAGACTATGCTTCCTGTCTTGCAGCATGCTTCGGCCGTTGTTCAGGCACATGTCGGAACAGAAGCAGTTCAACGTTATGTAGCAAAGGTCATGACAGGCAGAGACAAGGTGACAGGACGTTTGTCGGTAGGCATTCCCGGCTGGTGTCAAGCAGGTGTAGGCATAACAATAGACCCTGATTGCCCCTATTTGTATACACCTGAAGATTTTGGTATGGATTCGCGTATATTGGCACGTATTGATACAATAGCCCAGGAAGGGATTGATGCGCAGGCTTATCCCGGATGTCATGTGCTGATATTGAAGGATGGATATCCTGTCTATAATAAATGCTTCGGAACATTTACCTACGATGGTTCGCGCAAGGTGAAAGAAAATGATTTATATGATTTGGCTTCTTTGAGTAAAGTGACCGGTACATTGTTGGCTGTAATGAAATTGTATGACGAAGGTAAATTCGGGTTGACCGATCGGGTGAGTCAGTATTTGCCAATGTTGGAAGATACACGGAAATCGCGTATTACTGTCCAGGATTTGTTGTTTCACGAATCTGGTTTGCCTGCTTACTGGGCTTTCTATAAGGAAGCTATTGATTCGAAGTCATGTAAAGGAGGTTTGTTTCGTAAAAAGTATGACCGGTATCACACGTTGCAAGTAGATGAAAACCTGTATGCCTGTACCGGGTTCGTTTATAAAAAAGAATGGGTTTCTTCTGTACGCACAGGGAAGTATGTGTTGCCTTTGTCCGACAGCTTGTATTTGAATGCTGATTTTCGGAAAGAGATAAACCGGCAATTGGCAGATATACCTTTGAAAGGACATTCTTACCGGTATAGTTGTTTGAACTTTATGTTGCTGAAAGAGTTAGTGGAATCTGTTGCAGGCGTTGCATTGGATGTGTATTTGGATAGTGTATTCTATAAGCCGATGGGTTTGGTGCATACGGCATACAATCCTTTGCATCGGTTTGATAAATCGCAGATTGTGCCTACTGCGGCTGAAGACTTTTTGCGTAGAACAGAACTGCAAGGGTATGTAAATGATGAGATTGCAGCTTTCATGGGAGGAGTTTCAGGTAATGCCGGACTTTTTTCGACGGCACATGATGTAGGAGCTGTCTTTCAAATGCTGTTGGATCGGGGAGTGTATGGAGGGCATCGTTACCTGAGTAGGGCTACATGCGACTTATTCATTACCTTACAGTCGGAAGAGAGCAGGAGAGGACTGGGGTTCGACAAGCCTGATACCGGGCATCCAGAGCATAGCCCGTGTGCGGCTGAAGCTCCGCAAGGGGTTTTTGGGCATACAGGCTTTACTGGTACTTGTGCTTGGGCAGATCCGGAAAACGATTTGGTCTTTGTTTTCTTGAGCAACCGCACTTATCCGCGTGCATTCAATCATAAGAATCTGACTAAGCTGAATATACGTACACGTATGCAACAAGCAATGTATCAGTCTATAAAGCGGTGATTCTATTTAGACTATGTACAAATTAATCAAATATTGCTATGTAGACGTTACAACTTCACATAAAAAAGTTACCTTTGCATTATCAAATTAGTACTAATAATAACTTTTAACTTTTACAACAATGGCTTACGTAATTAGTGACGATTGTATCGCTTGCGGTACTTGTATCGATGAATGCCCGGTTGGCGCAATTTCTGAAGGTGACAAATATTCTATCAACCCGGATATGTGTACAGAATGCGGTACTTGCGCAGATGTATGTCCTTCTGAAGCAATCCACCAAGGATAATCGATAAATCGTCGGTTTTAAAATTTATAGAGGATGTTCTCTTTTTGGAGTGCATCCTCTTTTGTATTTGGGTCAGGCTTCAAACATCCGGCTTCTCGATAATAGACATGAGCCTATGATACCTGCCTGGCTTTTCAGTTTTGACAAAATGATTTCTGAATCGCGGCTCATCAGGCTAAGTGTGTATTTTCGTACGGTGGTAATGATGGGCTGTAACAGAAATTCGCCTGCATTCGACATTTCCCCTCCAATGATAACTGTATCAGGATTGAAAATATTGATAAGGTTACCGATATGCACCCCCAGTTGTTGTCCGATTTCTTCTACCAGTTCAATGGCAAGTAAGTCTTCTTTGCCTATGGCATTGAATATATCATCCAAGGTAATGTCTTCGATGGACTTTTCAGACAGGACAATCGAAGTCTCGCCTGCTTTCAGGTGTTCGATGAATTTGCGGTAGAGAGCCGAACAGGAATTTTCAGTTTCCAGGCATCCCTTTTTGCCGCAATGGCAGATAATCTGGTTGTCATACCCATAGGTGTGGCCGAATTCGCCCGAGAACCCAGACTTGCCTTTGTATAATTTCCCGTCTATCAGAATACCCATGCCCAGTCCCCAGTCTATATTGATAAAAAGAGCATTGCGCGAACCTTTTAGAGCTCCTTTGATATATTCGCCATACAACATGGCGCGGCTATCGTTCTCGATAGAAACTTCGATGCGTATACGTTCTGTCAATATTTCTGCTAAAGGGCGTTCGCCGAAGTTGAAGAAACTGTGACTGTATCCCAGTTCTGGATTCACCCGTCCGCACAGAGCTACATTGATGTGTATAATCCGCTCTTTACTGATGCTGAGTCCATCGATAAAGGTTTCAATGTGTCGGCAGATTTTGTCAATGCATGCCATTGTGTCTTGCCGTTCGATATGGATACCCATTTGTAGTTTCAGTAAATCACCTTTGAAGTTGATGAGACCGATATGCAGGCTGTTCCACGTTATGGATACGCCGATAAAATAGGCCGAATCAGGGTTTAGTCCATAAAGAATTGGATGTCTTCCACCGCTCGTTTCCAATTTCCCATATTCATCAATGTAGCCTTGTTCATGCATTTCGTCTATTACTTTTGTTACAGTAGGAATGCTTAAGTCCATGTCTTTGGCTAGGTCGGTAATGGTCGAATTTTCATTATATATTAAATAGGTAATGATATGCTTTTTCATAATAGCACTTTTCGAATCTTTTTGGATGTCTGCTAATAGCTGTTCTTTCATAAGCGGTGTTTTTAAAAATGGAAAGCCGGTTAATTAAAAATTAAAAAAAACAATCGATAATTACTTTGTATAATGATTGTTTTATTCATAATTCCCAATATCTTTGCAGTGATTTAACATGCAAAGTGGATTCTTGTTACAAATATATTAATTAAATCTGGAAAAACTATGAGAGTTATTATCGAATCTGATTACCGGTCTCTTTCTGAATGGGCTGCCAACTATGTGGCAAAACGGATAAACGAGTTCCAGCCATCTTCCGAACGTCCTTTTGTATTGGGCTTGCCTACGGGCTCTTCCCCATTGGGCATGTATAAGGCGCTGATTGAACTGAACCGAGAGGGAAAGGTGTC
>NZ_NFJG01000167.1:0-5910 GCF_002159755.1 Bacteroides sp. An269 | reverse complement strand
ACAAACTATTTATCCCAATAACACCACCAACAGAAGAAGAGATCATGCTTATACAGCCCAATAACGTAACATTCGGGCAGTATAATATTTCAGAATGGCAAGAAAACCTGCTTACCCTTATCAGTGACAAGCTGCAAAAGCATATGACAAGGGAAGAAGAACTGCCACGTGATTTGTTTAATATGCCCTATGTTACTATCCGATGCGATGAAGCAGGCGGACAAAACAACAAAACAAAGGTCATAAAAGAAGCGACCGACATGTTAAGCAAAAGGTTTTCTTTCCGTTGGAAGCACCCCAAAATAGACAAAGAGGTTGAAACGATTGGTGGTTCTATCCTCATTGCTATACACAACATAAAGGGAACAAACCAAATAATGCTTACCCTTAATCCTTGGGCTATTCCGTTCTTAGTCTATTACGGTGTTGGTGTAGGTGGTACAAGGTATTCCAAAGGACTTGCGCTTGGGCTTCGTGGTAACTACACAAAAAGGCTGTATAAGATAATTTGCAGCCAAAGAGACAGAAAGGAGTATTACTACTCCATACAGCAGTTAAGGAAAGATTTAGAAATACCAGAAAAGCACTCAAACAATGACATAGACAGAAAAATCCTTAAACCAGCAAAAGAACGTATCAAGGAAAGTGGCTCTGATGTATGGTTTGATTATAAGCTGTTCTGCAAATACCCTGTAAAGGGCAGGAAGCCCAAAGCTGACACGGTTATTTTCACTATCAACACCCTGCATCCTCGTGAAGAAGGTGGAGAGCAGTACGAACAATATTCGTTTGTTTACAGATGGGTAAGCAGCGCAATGGATCACCCAACCAACGACAGGGCAGTCAAAGCTGTGGATAAGATAGCTGAACTCGGCAGACTTAAAAACGTGTACGAAAGGTGCTGTTACTACGATGACAAGGTATGTGCAGGGGATATGGTAAGAAAGCACGCTGAAAATTCACTGCTCAAAATGCTAAGAGAAGAGTTCGGTATAAAATAATTTGATTTTGTGACACAATCAAAAAAACCAAAGATATGAAAGAAGGAGATTTGATATTGGTATCTGCTGAAGCCACAGGCTTAGGGGAGCCAATGGAGGCCGTTATAGACAAGATTGAAACATTCATGGGACAAACCCTTGTAACAGTCACTTACACGCAACCAGACGCCTTATCCGGCTTCGGTGGTTGTTTTGTAGATACACACATAACAAAGCAATAATATATTTTTTGTAGAAAGTGTATATTGATAAATATATTCTTTATATTTTTGCACATAAATCATTGATATGCAAGAAAAAGCAAATATACAGACATCAACTCTAAGAGTACCTAAAAACATACTCGAAGAAATAAAAATATATTGCCGAAAAGCCGGAAAGCCTGTCGGTGAATGGGTTGAAACAGCCTGGAAATTCATAGAGAAGAATGACTTTGACATCTATGACAAGGAAACAACACCATTTCTTCCTGTTCCTCCAGACATCGAGAAGGAAAGGAACCAGGTAGAAGCCTTGTGTATGCTCATGAGTGAATTTATAACGGCACAGAAGCAGATACAGCTTCTGGCTCCAGAACTTATCGCAAAGACAGCTGAAGAAAAGGTACGTGCTGAAATGAAGTCTGAAGAACAGACTAAAGAACTCAAGGTCCTTCAGGAAGAAAACGACCGATTACGTAACGAAATCAAAGTTCTTCAGGAGTATAAGGAAAAAGCATACCGGGAACTTTGCCGGGTACGTGATGAACAGAAAACTTTTGGAAAAATAAGAGTTAATACAGAACTATTAATAAAATAACATTTATGAAGAAATTATTTATTTTGATTTTAGTATCATTTATAACTACCATATCCGTAGCCCAGAGTCGTTATCGTGGTTTTGTCAATACCGGTTATTCATTTGGCAGCGGTGAGTATGGTTTCAGTCAATGGCATATCAACACTGTCCATGGCGTAGATCTCTTTCATAACAATCTTTTCATTGGAGGAGGTATAGGGTTGGGTATTTCAACAGAAAGCGACATACTTAAAACATACAGTCTGCCTGTTTTCGCAGATGTACGTTATACACTTTGTAACTTAAAAGTTAAGCCATACATAGATATGAAAATCGGATACTCTGAACTTTTTGAAGAAGAACATGATGGTGGAGGTTATAAAAGTGGAGGTTTTTATATTTCCCCCTCTGCCGGAATATCACTGCCTGTCACAAAAAAGACTTCAATTCATGTTGGTATAGGATATACGTATAACCAGGCAAAATATGAATTCTCTTATATACCGGGAATTGGCTCCATGGGTAGGAATAATAAAAGATTTAATGCTGGTGGGTTGACTTTATCCGTTGGGGTTTCTTTTTAGAACCAAACTTAAATACAGGGGACAAACATCCCTCACGCAAGCATGTATCTGTAATTTACATACCCATTCCAAAACCCCGACTTCTTTTCCTGGGCTGGTCGAGTTCTTCCTCCAGCTGCTTCTTCCGCTGTGGTGCCTGGTTGATTTCCGGAACTTGGGAAATACTGTTTCCCTGTTGTTGGCTCTCTTCCCGGCCTTGTTCCTGGTGCGGTTCCTGAAGATCCCGGCTCCATTCGGCTTTCATCTTTTCAAGCCGTTCATGGTTCACACGTTCCGCCCATTCCTTCTTCTGGAAGATTTCTTTCGGACTTCCGTTCTTCATGGTATTGAGATAGTCAAAGGTCTGTTCCGGGGCCCGGTCATACCCTGTGCGCTTGTCAAATGAGGTTTCACACTTTCGGAAAAAATCTGTTCTGTCGAAACCGCCCTTCACGTTTCCGCAGTTCTTCTTCCCGGTGTGGTTGGTCTTTGGGCTTAGCTTCCTGGTGTTGCTCCTGTCCTTCCGGCTTACGATGATATGTGCGTGCATGTCGTACCGGTCGGCTCCCTTCCTCTCGAAATGGATCTTTCCGTAATACTCGATATCCTCTTTGTTCAAGCCTTTTCCGAACCCTTCCGCATAGTGCTGCATCACATCATCACGCACATACTTTCTCATGGCTTCAGCCTGTTCCTTCTCTGTCTTGCCCATTTTCTCCAGCTCCCGGCTGGAAGGGCTTACCGTGATCACATAGAATTTCGCATCGTTCCGGCTTAATTTTGCCTTGTTGTTGTCTATCTTGAAGGTTACTTCCTGTGCGCTTATGTAGTCACGAGAATTATTGAAAAACGGCTGTACTTCCCGGCCGTTCTTCATGCGCTCCAGATCCTCATGCTGGAGATAGGTCGTTACTCCTGTGCAGCTCCCTGTATTGGCATAAGTTCCGGAACCGCCACCCTGAATCTTTATGTTCATAGCCCCCTCCTGTCCTTTTCCTTCTTATAGACCTTGTTTATGTCATCGAGCAGCCCGGTCTTTCCTTTTGCATCGAGGAAGGAAACGATATGTTGCATGGCTTTGAGTTGTGCCGTTTCGCTGGCTTCTATCCGCTTGAAGATAATCTCCTGGTTCTTCCTGATAGTTGAATCTGCATCCCGCACCGCTTTTTCTGCCCTGCCTATAGCCTTGCCGTTGTTGTCTGAACTGTTGATTATCCCGGCAAGCAGCTCCTTGTTGTCCTTCAGGAACCGCCTGAACTTTTCTTCCGAAAGTAAGGATGAAAGGCTTATGGTTATCTGTGTGCTGGCTCCGGCCAGAGCTTCACAAGCCGGACGCACAAGATCCGTTTCCTGTTTCTTCAGGAATGCGAACACCTGGTCCATGCGCTTGATAAGCTTCTGCATTTCCTGTGCCGGACTTTCATGCTCGACCGGGTTTATACCGTACTTCTCAAAGTAGTTTATGGCATGAGTAATAAACTCCATTTTTGACACACTGTTTGCCTTGGCCAGACGGTCAAGTTTAGCAAAAGTAGTACGTTCTACCGCTACCGTTGTTTTGCTGTCTTTTTCCATGATATTATAAGGCTTATTATAACAAATTAATATGCTAACTAATTGGTTTACAAGATAGTATATTTATTCGTTATAACCAAATTATATTAGTATAATTTTCTAAATAGCTGATTTACAGCTAAAAACCCCGTAGGGCAAGAGGAAAAAACAGGGCTTGCCCGGTTTCCTCTTGCTGTTCTATCGAACACCCTCCCCAGCGCGAAATCAGCAAAGGGGACGGGGAGAGATAGAACCTATCCCACACACGTGAACACACACGAAAACCGCACACCCGGTACACAACAGAATTACCCAACAAAACCGCACAACAGAACATGTCCGGAACACCACAAAAAACTCATCGGTCGGGGAGCGCCGCACGGCAAGGGGGTGTACCAACACTCCCGACGAGTGCAGCCGTTTGCAGTGCAAATCAGTGTGCGGTTTTACTTGGATATCCGATATAAAATACCTAACTTTGATTCCGTAACGAAATCAAACAAAACAGACCTATGGAAAAGGAACCAGGGAAAAAGACCGGGAAAGGTGGAGCCAGAGAAGGTTCCGGAAGAAAGGCCGTGTCCGGCATGTACACCAAGACCATGAGAGTGCCTACAGTAATGGAAGAAGAAGTACTCTGCCTGATCGACATGTATTCGAACTGGCTGAAGTCCGGGAAAATGGAAAAGGGTATGGCAAGGCGCACCACTCCGGAACAGAGAAAAAGAGCTATCCGGTCAATACAGGAGATACTCGAGTATGAGAAGCAGAGCCAGAAAGTACACAAACAGGAAGAAGAGGACAAACGGCAGCTGTCCTTGTTCTGAACAAAAGCATAAAACAAAAGTCATCAGAACTTATTTTGTTTTGAAGTTCTGCTGACTTTCTAAAATGGTTTTGTTATTTCTTCTTCTTTCCAAACAATTCTGAATGACTGCCAAGCCTAACCAGCTTTACGACTTCATCATCAATCCATATCAAAAGAAAATCATTTTCTACGTGACATTCCATGTGACCTGCATAATCACCTGAAAGCATATGAGGTTTAAACTCTTTTGGAACATCCTCACAACGTTCCAGGAATCCTACAATTTCATAAAGTTTTTCCAGTTTGGTATTATCATTCCTGTACCGTTTCAGGTCTTTCCGGAACTGGCCACCAGTCTTAACCTCTCTCATTCACTACAGGATTTTATAAAGTTCTCGAAGCTGCTTGTATCAACTTTCTTCAGGTTTTTCCCGGCACGAGCTTCTTCTATGGCCGCTTTGGTCTCTTCGTTTGGTTCTGTGTACATGGCATCCATAAGAAGACATTCTACGAAGTTGTTTAAGCTCCGATGTTCACGTTTGGCAGCACTCTTCAGCATGTCCAGAAGGTTGCTGTCAAGTCTGAATGCAGTTAGTTTCTTTATTGCTACTTCCATATTGTTATACTTTTTATTGCAAATGTATAACAATATATATCAAAAGCAAAGAAAATAAACACAAAATTACTAATATATACATTTTTTAACGCGCCAGAAAATTTGCCTATCCAAACCCACCTAACTCCCTAAAGGGAGGGTTCTCTTTTTCTCCTTCTTTGTGCGGTTTTTCAGAGAGGCAAGCTAGGTCACTTTCACCCTAAAATCCGCTTTCTTGTTAGAATGTCTTTGCAGAATATCTTGTAAGAATGTGTTTTTTTAATTACAAAACACTATATTTCAATGTATTACAAATAAAACAAACGTATCAAAACCGACCAAATTACTAAAACAAACGTATCAAAACCGACCAAATTACTAAAATCCCCCCTACCAAAAACCGACCAAATTACTAAAGTATAATATAAAAACAGAAAATCTTTTTGTTATTTCGGTTTTTATATGTAGTTTCGCAAAGTAACCTCAAAAAAGCAGTCTTATGGACAAACTATTTATCCCAATAACACCACCAACAGAAGAAGAGATCATGCTTATACAGCCCAATAACGTAACATTCGGGCAGTATAATATTTCAGAATGGCAAGAAAACCT
>NZ_NFJG01000166.1:0-5917 GCF_002159755.1 Bacteroides sp. An269 | reverse complement strand
AGTCGCAGACAACATCGTTATTTTTTTCAGGGCAAAGGCTCTTAGCCGGAACTCTTTCATTTCCACTAACCCTTATAAATTTGCCGTCAAAAAACAAAGGCTCTCAGATGGGGATATTTCGACCTGGAATGAGGAAGCGGACAGACAAAAAGACCATTCTAAGACAATCGGAAAAAGAATGAGTTCCCAATATTGCGTTAGGGATAGAAGAAAAAAGCCCGCAGAACCGAGGACTTGAAACGGATAGCCCGACAGTTTGCTGGAACGCCAGGATAAGAAACAGAATATGCATTAACTAAAGAGAAAATAAAAGAGGTATGCAAGGATAAAACCATGCATACCTCTTACTGTTTTTGATTATGTGACAGAATCAAAATTTAATAAAACTATCATTCAGTATCATCATCGAAAAGCTTAAGTTGGCGTTTGTTTTCTTCTTCCTCGGCAGCTCTTCTTCTACGTTCATATATCAGATGCTCTTCATATTTTAGTACACTCATCATATCCCTGATTGTGTTCAGCCTATCTTCTTCGTTTGTGAAATATGGAATGTTTTCTTCATCACCTTTGAAGTACTGAGTGTACATATCGATATAGCATTTGAAACTCTCTTTCAGGGTAGAAGGAATCCTTAAAGTTGTCGTTACATAACCGGTCTTCAGCTTGGGGCCCGCACCTGCTCTTTTTCCGCCACGCTTGTCATTAATAATCTTCTCAATATCCCAGGCTGTAAGATTAGTTTTAGGAAGAAAGATTTCCTTTCCTTTTGAAGTCATCGCATAATATATATCAGAAAGCCATCTCTTCCAGACCTTTGTAATCTGTCCAGTAAAATACAGGCGAAGAAACTCTTTGGTAAGATGGTTGTCAGGGAGTTTTCCAACAGGAGTTACACCGTCTTCATCAATAAAGACATCCACATCAATATTATATTTTTCAACTAGTTCAAATTTATTTTCCATATAAGCTGATTTGTGTGGTTTGGGACAAAAATAGTGAATTTTGATTATGTCACAAAATCAAAATTAAATAATTTGAACGTATTGTGTTGTAAAATTTATTGTAAAAAAAAGACTTGCCTATCCCATCAGGAATCAAGCAAGCCTACAGCATAAATGCGCAATGAATCAGTCTTTCAGAGAGTATGTCTTCACTATCTTCTTACCTACTTTTTCTGTAGAGAAGGAAAGTTTGTCTTCTTTAGACAACCAACCGATAGCAGCCCAGAACTCTGCGTCTGAAAGTTTAGATTCCTTTTTAAGGTGTGCAAGTTCAACACTCTTTTTACCATCGAGAATATGCCAGATAACGCCGGCATTCTGACCAATTAATACCTGTTCCATATTGAAATTGATTAAATAAATAATGAAAAGTAAAAAAATGAGGAAATGTCTATCACAACCTGGAAAGGATACGATAGACGTGCCGCAGATGCAGCTATAAACTTAAATTATAATGTGCTTTGATTTACTGTCAAGAATATAAGAGATGAAAAGGGAATAACAGTATTGGAGTGTTATAAGTGTCTTATAACGAGGCAAAGATACAGAAATTTTCTATCATCAAAGAAAAATTGAAAAGAAAAAGCGGTTAAGTTGCCTTAACCGCCCAGAGCCATGCACGTCTTCCGTAATAGGCTATTACCAGAACCTCTGCTTGAGTATCATAAAATTATAAATAATCTCTGAGAAAAACAAATGAACAATATATATTGTCCCAATCATTACGGATAATAATAAATAATATGGCAGAGAAGAGAACCAACAACAGGGAAACAGTATTTCCCAAGTTCCGGACATATACCAGACACCGCAGAGAAAGAAGCAAAAGGAGGAAGAACTCGACCAGCCCAGGAAAAGAAGCCGGGGTTTTGGAATGGGAATGTAATTTTAGATATATATGCTTGTGTGAGGGATGTTTGTCCCCTGTATTTTTGATACAGGGGGCATTAGGATCAAATCGGAAAAGTAAAAGCGTCCAAAGAAAATCTTAATCGCTTATATCTAAAACATTTTCAGGAATATCATGATTGCCGACAACAAAATAATACTTAACTCCTGTTTCTATGTCTTTAGCATTCATAATGGCAGGAGAAATTTCTCTTGTTTCCAAGCTTTCAATCTGTTCTTGCCAATCCCAACCTAATAGTATTTTTAAAGCAAAAAAGGTTTTTTCACTTGTACCTGTCAAATCATATTTATAAACAGATTTGTTCTCTAATTTATCATTGAAGGTTAATTCCATGTACGGTACACTGTTCTCTACGATAAAATTGTAACTACCAGTCTGCTTTAAGTCTTTATCATCATCGTACAAATAGAAACTTCTTGATTCGTTGTTAATGAGGAAAAATTCATCCCCTTCATTATATGGTGATTGCATAGGATTTGCTAGTACCAAATTTAAATAGTCATCAACAATCTTTATTTTCAGTTCTACGGTCTCATTTACAATATTATCATGGACTTTTACTATTGTTTCTCCAGTCTGTTTGGGGTGAATTTCCAAATCTCCCATACCAATTGGGCTTGACAAATCTATTGTAGCTTCTAATATTTCAGGATTGTTCACTTCTATAGTGTAATCTCTGTTACCTCCTCTTATCATGATGTTTTTGGCACCAGTCAGAGGGCGTTCGTAATAGTTTTTTTCAAACGACAGATGAAATATCTGTTTGCTATTATCTGTATCTTTATCACAACTGATAAAGGCAAATGTAAACAGGAATAGCATCAGTATTCCAAATAAATTCTTTGTTTTCATATTACTTTGATTATAGTAGTTTATAGTTCTGTATTAACTCAAATTATCTGCACTTTATTATTACACTAATAATACAAATATGCAAATATAGTATTAATAATCAATTAAATATAATTTTTAAAGTAATATTTTGTAATAAAGAAGTTCTAATATTCAACAACTTAAAATGTTTACTTCACAAGGATGACATCATCAAGGTTGGTGGTGTACTGCTTGCTGATGTGTTCGCATTTGAGGTGCCATGACTTATCTGTAGTGCCCTGGACAGCTACCTTAATGGTATTGTGGCCGTTCTTGCGGTTGATGGCATCTATGGCAGCGGCCAGACGTGACTGCTTCTCACGGTCAATGGTGTCGAACAGGTTAGTCTGGATGGCTGAGTCAGGAACTATGTTCCAGACAATGACACCGGCTTTCTTGTACTGGTAACCGCCCTCTTTGCAAAAATCTATTCTGAGTGCCCGGACTGCGGTGCTCACAAGTTCCTGAAGGTCGTTGGTTGGTACCTGCTGGATGGTGCGGTTGATACAGTGATGCGGTAGATCTAGACGGAAACGGCTGGTATAGGCGAAGACTGTTATCTCTGTACAGCAGCTGTGCTGCATACGGAGCTTACGGACACATTCGGAAGAAAAGTTGGCGACAGCTTCCTCTAAGCTGGAGAGTTCGGACAGGCTGAAATGAGTTTAGTTTTCTTTGTTTCAACGAATCTGTATTGGTGTGATATTTAATTATCAGAAAAGCCTCTGGTATAAAATATCCAGAGGCTTTTCAAATATTTAATCTATAAAAATTAGTTTCCGATTTTTATAGCATAAAATTGTTTTTTGTCTAGATAATATTTCATATCCGATAAGACCTTGTATAGCTTCTGACCTCGTCGCATTGAGATGATCTATATTGCTAAATACAGTCTCAGTATTTTTAAATTTTTTATTTCCAATTTTCATCCCCCTAAGTTTCCCTGTATGGACTTCTGTAAAATTCCCATTATTTGCGCCCTTTAAATCTGTTGTTTTTATATCCTTTATATTTTTCTTTAACTGAGTCCATAATTGAGAATCTAAAAGATTAGTACCTGCACCACAATCTATGGCTAACAGAAGAGTAATCTTATCTATTTGAGCGTTCACACATGGTATATGAGTAAAGGATTTTTCTTCATTAAAAGATAAAGATATCTCACTAAATTTATATTTGTTTTCTTTTAAAAATGTATCTGTATAATCTGGGGCTATTAAAGTAAGTGTTTTATTCTGATAATCAAACAATAAGTCAAAATCTTTATATATTGAGTATCCGATCAAACCATGAATTTCTAGCCCATTCTCCAAATGAGATAAATCAGACATCATTACTTTTATATTTTTAGCCTGTATGCCATTGAAATTAAATGAATCAACCGCTATTACATCTTGACCGTTTATGCTACTACCATTTACATCTTTTGAATTATTGAGACTGATCTCTTTCTTATTTCCGTTTGCTTTGAAATACTTACTGTTGAGATATAGTGAAGGGGCACCACTATCAATGATAAATTTGCATTTTTCACCGTTTATCATTGCAGTAACAACTATCAGATTATCAGACGTTATTTCAAATGGAATTGATATCATTTTCGATTGTGGCCTTTCAAACTCTATTTCTTTATCAGCTTTTTTCACCATAACTGCAAACAAATTCAGGCGTTTTATCTTATTTTCTTTATTAAAAACAAAGGTAGAAGTTCTTTCCCCAACTCTCGAATAAGTGAATTTATATACCAATGTCAGACTATTTTCATCTTTACTTTCCGATATTTTTTCATATTTCGATACATGCTCATTTAATTGTACAACTATTTGGTTTAGTACTAGTGTAGCAACATTCCCCTTTTGACCAGAGCACTCGAAATCAGGTGAAAGGTGTTTTTGTAAACCCTCAGTAGAGTGGTTGTTAATTGCATTAACTGTTTCCTGTACAACTTTCTCGCACTCTGTGATTGATTGCGCCTTTGCACCTTGTGAAAAGAATAAAAATAAAATAACACAGATAATGGTAATGTTTGTTCTCATAAAACTATTATTTGATGTTTATAATTTGTTCTTATTTCCCAACCTATATCCGCTTGTCACGCACCTTAAATGAATTCATGCACATTTCAAATCTTTCGTTAAAGAATTAATATTGAATAACGACAATCAACTTCCGATACATTCTTTTATTTCCTATCTCCTTGAAATTTAAAATGTACAGAAGAAATCTATTTATTCAAGTTTCGCAAGTACTCAAATAATGTAATAAAAAAGGCTAAAGAGTTTGATAATTCGATGATTATCACTATATTAATGTCGCCAAACAAACGATATAGCACCCTTTAGCCATGAACAAAAATAGATATATTATCGGTGAACTCCAAGAGTTTTTTGCAAAGAATGACTCTAGCAAGGCAATAAACAGCATATCAACCATTATGAACAGCATAAGGATACAAAGCAAAGTCATCGAGTCAGTTAAGAATCCGAATTGCAAATTCACCTGTCTTCAGGTGTTGCAGCTGCTTGTTCTGTTCCCGTTCTTTTCAATTAAGAATGCTGCCAACTATTCGTCTTCTGCCCTGGGCAAGATGTTTGTCTGCCACAAAGATATGTTCTATCGTTTCATGAACGACGGCAACATCAATTGGCGACGTATAATCTACTCGGTTTTCAGGCAGGTGTATTCACGTGTGAAACGTAGAACGACATTGAAGTCGGACATCAGGTGTGTCATCATCGATGATACAGACCTTCCGAAGACCGGATTCAAGACCGAGAAGATTGGCAAGGTATTCTCTCATACCCAAATGAAGCCTATACTTGGATTCAAGGCAATGTTCCTCTGTTTTACGGATGGTGTATCCCAGTTTCTCCTTGACTTTTCTCTTCATGGAGAGACAGGCACCGCACGTGCACCCCGTTTCTTTCTCTTTTCGCAAGCAGTCATTTACAGAGCCGAGTTTCCAACAGTTGGAAATCGTGCCGCTTTCTTCCCCTGCCTTGCTCGCTTACTTGCAGGAAAGGGGGATAAATCCGGCACTGGCGAAAAAAGAATGTAAGGAAGCGCGGTTTACGCACAACGGCAAACGGTACTTCGCCATTGCGTTTCCCAACATGTCGGGCGGCTATGAAAT
>NZ_NFJG01000165.1:0-5946 GCF_002159755.1 Bacteroides sp. An269 | reverse complement strand
CGCTCCTGTTCTTCGTCAGATAGCCCGCTATCTTCCTCATCACAGAAGCGGAAATGCCTCAAAAACTCATCCCAAATCATCGCACGATAAATTCAAAACAGCTTCTTAACCAACTCTCCTGTTAACCTGTTCTTATCATCTGTCAGTTTCACACAATATCCTTTAGGCAACTGCAACGGCACATGATTGCTTTTTTCATACATCGAGCAATAATGCTGATACGTGTTTGTATCGCATCCGGCAAATAGCTTTTTGAAATAGTGCAACGTGGTAAACTGTTCTCCGCAAACCAACAAATAAAGACGATAAGGAAGATTACTTTTGCCTTCCTGCAAAAGCACAAAGAAAATGAATTGACAGAGAGAGGTGTATCTTCTTTTCATTGTTTTGCGATTAGTTCACGAAACAAAGATACACAATTAACGCTTTTGTCCAAGCAGCCAGTAAAAATATTTTTCGTGTTTGTCTTTTGGTTTGTCTTTTTGGGCTTAGTTTAACCGTGAAATACATGTGTCTTCCGATAATGGCAGTACGGATATCGGGAAGAAGACAATCGGGGATATGTTGTTATCGTACAAAAAAAAACGGGTAAACCCATTGAATGGTTACCCGTTTTTATAAGCACTTTTACTTTCAATTCATTTTTCATCAGAACCGGAAACGGTCGCTTTGTCCATAGATGGCATTTGCACTCCATTCCAGATTCTTCTTGATTTCTTTCAACAAACTTTTTACCCTTTTCATAATGTTATCCTTTCTGTTTAGTTAATCTGTTTTATGTTGTGATCTATGTTTTACAACACAAATGTAATGCCTTCTGTTCAAAAGAAGCGCGGATGGTGGGATGAAAATAGGGTAAAATGTCTATTTCTTGACTTGCGTCAAAAAATAAATGTGCCTTTTGTTGCCGGATTGAAACAAACTGTCAACTTGGCAGGTAATGCCGGAATAACTGGCATGCCTGTTATTCGTTTATAAGCAAAGACGAATCGCCATAACTTAGAAATCGGAAATCGTGTGACAGGGCATAATCATAAATGCGGTGCCAATCGCCTTTCACGAATGCCGAGACCAAGAGCAGCAATGTGCTTTGGGGCTGGTGAAAGTTGGTTACCATACGTTTCACTATTTTATATTCGTAGCCCGGAGCGATGATAATCTGGGTGCTGGTGTGAAGTGCCTCCAGTCCGTGCCGGTCCATATAGTCGAGGATGCATTGCAATGCTTCTACCGGAGTAAGGGTAGGATGCGTTTCGTAAGGTTGCCATTGTTTTACATGCAAGTCGGCATCATTTGCGTCCGGATGCTGGTGGAGGGTTACACCTATATAATATAGACTCTCCAGTGTACGTACCGATGTGGTACCTACGGCTATGGCTTTCCCTTGGTGTGCAATGAGCTGTCCGATGGTGTGCCTTGATACCGAAATATATTCGGTATGCATTTCGTGTCCCGATATTTCTTCGCTTTTTACAGGCTTGAAGGTACCGGCTCCCACATGAAGCGTCACTTCTTCGAGGTCGACTCCTTTGGCTTTCAGGGCATCCAGTACCCGTTGGGTGAAATGTAGTCCTGCCGTAGGTGCAGCTACCGAACCTTTTACCTTTGAATATACCGTCTGATAGGTCACTTTGTCGCTTTCCTGGGTTTCCCTATTTAAATAAGGAGGAATGGGCAGTTCGCCGAATACTTCCAGAATGTCGGCAAATGTCACGTTTGGATTATTCCACTTAAAGTCTATCCAATGGCTGGTGCCCCGTGCTTCGCCGCGTGAAGCAGTCAGGATGACGGTTTGTCCTTTTACCGTCATCTGCCGCGACAAGACACCTTCTTTCCATTTTTTCAGGTTGCCTATCATGCAAAGCCATGCTACATGTCCGGTTTGCTGGAAGTTCAGTGCATAATCGTTAGGCTGGATGGGTTCCAGACAAAATATTTCTATCAAGGCACCGGTCTCTTTCCGGAAGTGCAGCCGTGCCTGAATGACTTTGGTATTGTTGAATACCATCAGCATGCCCGGTTCGATGTAGTCGGGTAAGGAGGTGAATCGGGTTTCATTGATATTCCCGTTGCGGTACACCAGCAGTTTCGATTGGTCGCGCACCGGAAGCGGAAACTTAGCGATGCGTTCTTCGGGGAGCGGATAGTTGTAGTCGCTGATGTGGATGTGTTTGGTATCTTCCATTATTATGTTATATCTTTGTAATTGGAAATTGTGTGCAAAGGTAATTATTCTCATCTGCATACGCAAGTATTCTTGCCGGCGGCTGGATATATCTGCGCACGGAAGGTGGTATATTTGCTTCTGTATCGGGGCGCAAAGGAGGAGAAATCTTCTTTTTGGGAGGATTATTTTAAGAATGATAAAAATCCACGTCCGGAAAATACCGTATCTGTTCGGTTTTTTTGTATGTTTGTTTCACGAAAAAAGTGTTGCAGGACGTTGCAGTCCGAAGGCAGCCGCGTGGATAAGTGGACGCATCCGGGCATATGCGGTACGCCCCTGCATGGGATGTTTGTGGATATTCAATTAAAAAATAGAGATGCTTATGAGAAAATTATTGGTAGCAGTAGGAATTTTGTTGCTTGCCGGTTGTGCGCAGCAAAAGACCCAGGAAGGATTTCCTGTTTTTCAGAACATGGGTAATCCGTTGATAACGGATAAGTTTACGGCAGACCCTGCTCCGATGGTGTATAACGATACTCTTTTCCTGTATGTAGGGCATGATGAGTATTATGAAGGGCAGGATACCGCTTCGGGTGGAAAGGAATTTAACATCACAGAGTGGCTGTGCTATTCTACGACGGATATGCAGACATGGACCGATTATGGTTCGGTATTGAAACCTACCGATTTCAGTTGGGCGGTAGGTGAGGCATGGGCTTCTCAGGTGATAGAAAAAAATGGTAAATTCTATTATTATACCACCGTGCAGGGAGGAGAGCCTTATGTAGGAAAGGCAATAGGGGTAGCCGTAGGTGATTCGCCTACCGGTCCTTTCAAAGATGCTATCGGCAAACCTCTGGTATGTGATACCATGACTTCCAATGGGGCACGCGGCTGGTGGAATGATATCGACCCTACTGTTTTGATTGACGGAGAGGGGCAGGCATGGATGTGCTGGGGAAACGGCACATGTTTCCTTGCCAGGCTGAAACCGAATATGACAGAGCTTGACGGTGAGATTCAAGTGGTAGATTTGCCGAAATATGTGGAAGGACCGTGGTTGCATAAGCATGGAGACCTCTATTATCTTACTTATGCTTCGATGGGGGTTGACAGGGAAGTCGTTTCGTATGCTACTGCACCTTCGGTTGCCGGTCCGTGGACTTATCAGGGGGAACTGACCGGAATGGCGGAAAACAGTTTTACCATTCATCCGGGAATCGTTGAGTTTAAAGGGAAATGGTATCTGTTCTATCACAATGCCGCGCTTACGCTGGGAGGACATGAGGGTGCCATAGGGCGTAGAAGTGTGTGTGTAGAAGAGTTGTTCTACAATTCGGACGGCACCATAAGAGTGGTGGAACAGACTAAAGAAGGAGTAAGCAACCTTTCTAAATGATTGGAAGATATGAATATGAAGAAATTATCGATTATGCTGGCATGCATTGGGGCATGGTCGGCAGTAACAGCTCAAACTTTGCCGGAAGGTACACCGGCACAAACGAATATCCCTGAAGCGGACTATCCGTGTGTAGATGCCTCATCAAGGGCTACTTTCCGTCTGGATGCTCCTGAAGCCCGAAGCGTCCAGGTGGATATCTGTGGAAAGAAATGGCCGATGACGAAAAATCCGGATGGAGTGTGGAGTGTGACCACAGACCCGCTGGTAGTAGGTTTCCACTATTATTTCTTGTTGGTAGACGGAGTAGCCGTCAATGACCCGGCAAGTGAGACTTTTTTCGGGTGTGGCAAGATGGCAAGCGGCATCGAAATCCCCGAATCGCCCGAGGCAGCTGCTTATTATACGTATGACCAGTCTGTCCCTCATGGGCAGGTACGCGAATGCCATTATTACTCTTCCGTCGAACAGAAAGAACGCAGATGCTTTGTCTATACTCCGGCAAATTATGAGACAGATGCTTCCCGCCGTTATCCGGTATTGTACCTGCAGCATGGAATGGGCGAGGACGAACGTGGCTGGAGCCGGCAGGGGAAAATGGCTGATATCCTCGATAATCAGATAGCTGCTGGAAAATGTGTGCCGATGATAGTGGTAATGGATTATGGAAATTGTGGTTATATACATGGAGCCAGACCAGGAGAGTCGCGTGAAGAATTCGGGGCATCATTCACTCCGATTTTGCTGGAAGATATTATTCCTTACATCGACAAGACTTTCCGTACATTGACCGACCGTGATAACCGTGCCATGGCGGGCTTGTCGTGGGGAGGACACCAGACTTTCCAGACCACTTTGGCACATTTGGACAAGTTTGCTTATATCGGGGCTTTCAGCGGTGCCATTTTTTTGCCTCCGGAAGCAGATATGCGTAAGGTATATAATGGAGTGTTTGCCGATGCCGATGCTTTCAACCGCAAGGTACATACATTGTTCATCGGGATGGGTTCGGAAGAAAGTATGGGCAGCAGGGAGCTGAGTGAGAAACTGAGTGCCATAGGTATTAAAAATACGTATTATGAATCTCCCGGAACGCATCACGAATGGTTGACATGGCGCAGATGCCTGAATGAATTTTTGCCTTTAATCTTTAAGTCTGACAAATGATGAAAACTTTACTTGTATCTTTGTTGCTGGCAGTTGCAATGACCTTATCTGCCCAAGACAGGAGCGTCTCAGGGGGCGAACGTTCAGTGTTGAGTGTACGTGCCTCTCAGTATCCTCGTATCTCAGCCGACCATCGTGCTTCTTTTAAAGTCAAGGCACCGCATGCAAAGAGTGTGCAGATAGATTTAGGAAAGAAATATGATATGGTGCGGGACGAAAACGGGGAGTGGACCTGTACAACAGAACCTTTAGGTCCGGGTTTCCATTATTATTTCCTGGTAATTGATGGAGTGCCGGTGGCAGACCCTGCAAGCGAGTCTTTCTATGGATGTAGTATGATGACCAGCGGTATAGAGATTCCTTATCCTGAAGGTGACACTCGTTTTTCTTTAGCAGATGTACCTCATGGCGAGATTCGTATGAAGCGGTATTTCTCGAAAACGGCAAATGCATGGCGAAGGATGTTTGTTTATACACCTCCTTGCTATGAAAAGTCTTCTGTATCCTATCCGGTGCTTTATTTGCAACATGGCGGAGGAGAGGATGAACGTGGCTGGTCGCAACAGGGATTGACGGATATTATTCTGGATAATCTGATAGCTAGGGGCGAGGCTGTTCCGATGATAATCGTTATGCTGGACGGTAATACCAAAGATTTTAATTCGGAACTGTTCAACGACTGCATTCCGTTTGTGGAAAAAACGTACCGGGTAAAGGCTGACAAAGATAGCCGGGCGTTGGCAGGTTTGTCAATGGGAGGTATCCAGACTTTGAATGCATGCATTACCCATCCTGAGTGTTTTTCTTATATAGGCGTATTCAGTTCTGGCTGGTGGGTACAGTCGCGCCACGGTATGCCGGCACATGAAACCGAAAAATATTATGAGAAATTGAAAGCACATAAGGATGAGTTTAACAAGGGCTTTAAGCAGTTCTGGTTTTCGATGGGCGGAAAAGAAGACATTGCTTATCAGAATTGTCAGGCTATGTTGAAGCGTTTCGATGAGATAGGCATTCGGTATACATATTTCGAAACGCCGGGTGGGCATACATGGCCGGTTTGGCGTGGAAGTCTTTATCGCTTTGCACCATTGTTGTTTAAGTGATACTAAGAAGCTGTTTTGAATTTCTCCAAAAAGTTTTTCTTGGCTTGATGTATCTGTTTTCGTGTGTGCTTTGGGCGATTTTTTGGTCCTTTTCGCTCCTGTTCTTC
>NZ_NFJG01000164.1:0-5984 GCF_002159755.1 Bacteroides sp. An269 | reverse complement strand
AATCTACCGGGACTGGAAAAATACCATTGATACTGCGAAAATTAAATCGAAGGAAGAAGGACGCAAGGAAGGACTGAAAGAAGGACGCAAGGAAGGACTGAAAGAAGGAGAAAAAATCGGTATTGAAAAAGGAGCAAAGAAAAAAGCAATTGAAATGGCACAAAGCCTGAAGGCTAAAGGAGTTGCAATCAGCATAATTGCTGAATGCAGCGGATTGTCCGAAGAAGAAATCAACAGCCTGTAGGTTAGTTTGTAGGTTTTTGAGTTTTTTAGTTTTTAAATTCTTGAGTTAAGCATAAGAGAAACTTAAAAACTCAAGAACTCAAAATCACATGCGGCTCCGCTGCTCCTGTCCTGCACCCGTGCCTTTGTACTTGCTCTTTGTGGCATTGAATTTGTAGCGCAAAGTAAGCGTGAAATAGCGGCGCGATTCTTGATCAATGGTTATTAAGCGATTGCCGCCATATATCGTGCCCCATGCGTTACGGGAATTAAACAAGTCTATACCTTGCAGCTGCAAACTGAGGCGTTCATTGAAAAAAGCTTTGCGCAGGCTGACGTTAAGTGCCCAGCCTACTTCGCTGACGTGCCCGTTTTCATTATCACCGGGTGTATCGAGCGATGCGTCTACATCCAACAGCAGTTCCCAAGGCAGACGGAAATTGTTGCGCCAGCTGAAGCTGCCCATGGGGTGGTTGAAGTTCTTGCGTGTGCCGTCGGGCATATCCACCATATACCATTGCTGAAGGTACATCAGCGTGAATTGGGGCGACCAGATGCCGATGGTAGGCGAGAAGCTGAGCGTGGCGTAGATTTTATCTGAATCATACTTATTAAAGTAGCTTAGCAGCATGATGTTAGGCTCGTCTTCCGAATAGGTACCGCCCAAGTTCACAATGGCGTCTTTGGTATGTGTATAGCGGGCATTGAAGTAAATCCACTTCCAAGAGGCGTCCAATGACAGGCGGTTGATGATGGAAGGACGGAGCAACGGATTGCCACTCTCGTAAGTATAACGGTTGGCATAGGTGATGTTGCTGCGCAGCATGTAATAAGTCGGACGGTAGATACTGCCCGTATAACTCAACGAAAGCTGCGTCTTGCCCACAGGAAGAGAAAGCGCAAACGTAGGGAACACATTGTCATACGTACGGCTCTGCTCGTCCACAAGGATTTCATTCTCATAATAAGTCGGATGCCAAGTGCTCGTAACGCACGCCTATCTGAGCCTGCAGCTTGCCGAAACTGCGGCTGTACTCCAGAAAGGCAGAAGCGGCGTTCTCGCGGATATTGCTGTGGTCGTCATCCAAAATGCCCTGGTCGTTGATATAGGTATTCGTATGGTCGGTATAAGTATATTCCCCGCCGAAAGACAGGTTTCCGTCCCACAGGGGACGGCTGATGATAAGCTTGGCAGCATAGAGCGTGTTCTCGTCCTTGTTGTAGCTGGTAACGTTCTGCTCCTGCAAGGCTTCGCCGATGGGGGTATATTCTTCGGTCATATCCTGCAACGTCTTGCTGTATGACCACATGCCGTCGGCATTGAAGTCAATGTTCCAGTCGCCTGCCTGACCGTTGTAATAAGCATTAAAGGAGTGGGTAGTAGCCGGAGTCCTCTGCCAGCCCCGGCTGGTGTTCTCTTCATAAAGCGAACCGTCCCGGAACACTTGCGAGTACATATTGATATTCCACCAGTCCTTGGGCGTACGGTTGAAGTCGTAACGCGCACCGGCTGAATGATTCTCGTTGAACTGGTAATTGAGTGAGAGCATAGTGGAGATATTCCGGGAGCCTCCTGTTGTAGAAATGGAACTCTCCTGCCGCCAGGTATTGTCGAGGAATGTTTCAAAAACCCCTGTCTTGTTGTCTTCACCCTCGGTTTTCGAACCGAAGAGCATGCCGCTCAGGTCGAACCCGCCCTTGCGGTAGTTAAAGTTAAACTGGTCAAGCACATTCCAGCCATAGTAATAACGGGTGAGGAAACGGTTGTTGAATCCGAAACCTTCGCCCTGCGCCTTCTTGGTATAGATGCGCACCACGGCTTTCACCGTCGCATCATAACGTGCACCGGGATTGCGCACCACCTCTACACGCTTCACGTTATCCGATGAAAGCTGGTCCAGTTCCGAAGCATTACGCATCTTGCGCCCATTGATGTAGATTTCAGCCGTGCCCGAACCGAACACGTTTACCGTACCTTCTTCCGCCGATACGCCCGGAAGCTTGCTCAGCAAGTCATTGCCCGTACCTGCCTTCTCCAAGATAGTGCCCGTCACATTCGTCACCTGCGCATCACCTTTTAACTGCACTTTGGGCAAATCGCCCTTTACCACCACTTCGCCCAACAGCTGTGCATCGGGCAAAAGCTGGATGGTTCCCAAGTCCGGTTTATCTACCTTATTATATATAGTAGCATAGCCGATAGAGGAAATCCGGAGCAACAGGTTCGGTTTCTCGCTACGCAAGGTGAAAGCACCCGATTCGTCACTTACCGTTCCCGTCACGAAAGCGGAATCGGGAAGGGATAACAACACTACATTGGTGTAAGGTAAGGGCTGGCTTTTCTCGTCCGTTACCTTGCCACTATATACCTGTGCAAAGGTTGTCAAAGAGACACAGCAACACATCAATAAGTTTAACAAACGTCTCATGTTCCTTTATTTTTTCTGTTAAAATTTCATTTGCGACTGCAAAAGTAAAGTTTTTTTGTATTTACAATATAATTTGCTACAAATATATATCGCTACAATCCATTCTTAGGAGCTTTTGGACATTATTTTTCAAAGAAATGATTTTTCGCTATCCTTTCCTAATTGACTGTATCTTCAGCTTTAATGCATTCTATATTGAATACTTTTTTGATAAAAGCTCTTAATAAATTCTTCCAGCCCTGTATCCAACACATCTTTTTTACAATAATCTATATTTTGAGTTACAAATTGATATTTACGCATAAAGCATGGCCCCCCACAAAGCGGAAGCAAATTACATTCCATACATTTGGTATCCTGTATATAAGGTGCATTATCAATGCCTTGAAGTTTATTTTCATCCCAAACAATCTCACCCTGTTCATTCAACATACCAAACGAATTTTGAATATTATAATCCATGGCTGTACAAATTAAAATTTTACGTTTCATGTTTCTTAATTTTTGATTGTTTTTACATGCAGCAAAGATAGATGCAACAATTCAAAAATACAAGAAACAAGCATAAGCATCATATAAGCAAAAATAAATATATAAACAACTGATAATCTTGCGATTATAAATTAGTATTCACATTTAATCTAAGCATTCGCTGTCAATACTCCCAAATCCATAAATCAAAGCTTCTTTTAAGTGGCTCATCTTTCAGTATTTCATGGATTTTATTCTTAATCCGCTGCTTAGCTGTAGATACGGAAGCAGGAGAAAGATTCATTAAAACAGCTATTTCACCAACAGATAAACGCAACTTAATCAAACAACAAAGCAACAATTCCCTTGGAGGCAATGACACTTTGTTAGTCAAACGTTTCGTGAATTTATCAAAAAGCGTATCAACCAAGAAATAAACGGTCTGCTCTTCTGCATAATCTAACCCAGTCTTTCTTTGGTGCAGATTAGAGAGAAAAGGATATTCTTTTTGAATAAAAGCAAACCAATCTTCCTCCCGTTGTTTAGAACGTCGTAATTGCTCTGTTACATTCTTAATTTCATCTGCTTCAGGAAATGTGCCTGTGTATTTTTTCATATTTTCATTCAAACGGATATTTTCTTTACGGAGTTGTTCATTTGCATCATGAAGTGAAGCTAACTCTTCCTTCTGTTCAGCCTGTTGTTCTACCAATTCTTTTTGCTGTTCTACTTGTTCTTTCAACTCCGCAATATAATTATTGTTTCGATCTATTAACAATTCATTTTCATGAAGTTGAAAAGTCAAACTATTCAGTTCTTCTTCTTTTCTACGCAAAGCAATCTTACGATGTAAATAAAAAGCGACCAACAACATCAACAAAACTAAAGCCACAATAGTTGCCAATAATAACAAACGAGTTGTATATGCCTTTTCTAGTTCTAACCGCTGATTTTGAGTAACCAACTGCTCTTTTTCAAACTTCTCTTTATAAAAAATAATTTCCCGACTTTTATCTAAAGCACGAACAGAATCTTCATAGAAACGTAACGAATCACTATAAGTTATTATATATTTATGATACTGGGGTTGACGACCCAATTGCAACAAGCTTCGATATACCCCCATACGTGTATAAACATTTGATGTATTCAACGCTTGATTCAAATAATAATAAGCCGAATCATATTGATGCAAATTCATATAATTTACTCCTATTCCATAATAAGATTGAGCTGTTGGATGGTTATTCCCTATTGCCTCCCACTCTAAACTCAAAGCTTTATCATAATCTCCTATCACACTATATATACCAGCCAATTCACTCTTCACTGTATTATATGACAAAATACTATCTGCTATTGATGAAGCTTGCTTATAATATATAATGGACTGATCATAGTCTTTTTTAATAGAATAATACCTGGCCATAAATCGCAATGAGTTCATTTCATAGCGTTTATTTGAATCTTTCACCGCATAATCATACGCCTTTTGAAAAACCTCCAAAGCATAATCCGTCAAATGCCTATAAAGATAAAGATTTCCTAATCCCGACATTACCAAATATCCCAATTTATAATCGGAGGTTTTTTCTACCTCAACTTCTGCTTCCAAATAATAAGCAGTAGCTGTTTCAATCTTTTGCAATCTATAATTTACCCCACCCATATAAAGTGCCGACATCGCTTTGCACCGCGCATCATCGGTAGGTTTGTAATAATCATACGCAATACGAATCAACGAATCAGAAGGAATAGGAAGATATTGCTTGTATTTCGCTTGCGTCACCAACAGACACCACAAAGCATGCTGCTCCTTATCCGTAGGCATGGGCATAGATTCTAAAATACGCAAGGCACTGTCGGGATGGTCGAACATCACCGCTTCCGCCCGCTCCAGTTCGGGCAAAGGGGCAGCTTTCCGCTGAGAGCAGCCGAAGAACAGGTTCATCACACAGAAAATCAACAATAGGCAGGTTACGGCATTCGGTTTCATAGCTTGTCCTTTTATGCCTGCAAAGATACAATTAAAATGCAAACAGACAGAGGCACAAGGAAATAAAAAATCAGTCTTCGCAAATTACAAAAAAAAACACTATATTTGCATACGTTACACTCCTAAAACACCGGCAATTATGGACAGAAGAGAACTCAGCGACAGATACGTCAACCCCTATACCGACTTCGGATTCAAGAAGCTGTTCGGCACCGAAATCAACAAGGACCTGCTCATCAGCTTCATCAACAGCCTCCTGCACGGAAAGGAAGTGGTGAAAGACCTGACCTACCTCAATACGGAGCATTTAGGCACCGGCGAGGCAGACCGCAAGGCGGTGTTCGACGTGTATTGCGAAAATGAAAAAGGAGAGAAGATACTGGTAGAAATGCAGCGGGGAGAGCAACAGTTCTTTAAAGACCGAAGCCTTTACTATGCCACTTTCCCCATCCGCGAACAGGGACAGAAAGGCGAATGGGACTATCGGCTGAAAGCCGTATATGTCATCGGCATCCTCAACTTCACTTTCGATGAGCAGAGCGATGATTTTTATCACCACGAAGTGAAGCTCATGGATACCCGGAGCAAGGAAGTGTTTTATGACAAGCTGACTTTCATTTACTTGGAAATGCCCAAGTTCAACAAAAGCGAAGAAGAGCTGAACGGCATGTTCGAGAAATGGCTCTTCGTGTTGCGCAATCTCTCACGTCTGATGGAACGTCCCAAAGCCCTGCAGGAACGCATCTTCACCAAGCTATTCGAAGCCGCTGAGATTGCCAAGTTCACCAAGACCGAATACGACAGCTACGAAGAAAGCCTGAAAATCTACCGGGACTGGAAAAATACCATTGATACTGCGAAAATTA
>NZ_NFJG01000163.1:0-6023 GCF_002159755.1 Bacteroides sp. An269 | reverse complement strand
TTTCGCCCCTGTTCTTCGTCAGATAGCCCGCTATCTTCCTCATCACAGAAGCGAAAATGCCTCAAAAACTCATCCCAAATCATCGCACGATAAATTCAAAACAGCTTCTGAATATTAGACCACGAGGAAAGGAAATGCCGTATGCCAAAGTAAGTGTAAGGAGGCTGAATGTGAAATATTGAACATTTTTCATTCGTGGAGGATAAGCGTTGTCAACGGATAATGTGCGATATTTGCATTGTAAAAAGGAAGATGGTTTATGATTAGAATAGGAATTGATATAGGTTCTACTACGGTCAAAGTTGTGGCTTTGGATGAAACGGATCGGATATTGTTTTCGAAATATGAAAGACATCATGCCCGTGCAAAAGAAATTTTAATCATCCTTTTGCAGGAATTGCAGGCAAAGGTCGGGGATAGGGAAATCAGGCTAAAGATAACAGGTTCGGTAGGCATGGGATTTGCAGAACGCTATGCTTTTGATTTCATTCAGGAAGTTGTAGCGGCCACCAAAGCCATTCACCACGATTATTCCCAGACTGCTTCGATGGTTGATATAGGAGGTGAAGACGCGAAAGTGGTGTTTTTTAAGGAAGGGAAAGCTGCAGATTTACGTATGAACGGCAATTGTGCCGGAGGTACAGGAGCTTTTATCGACCAGATGGCTGTATTGTTGGGAGTAAGCATCGATGAGTTGAACGAACTGGCTTTGCAGGCTGTACGTATTTATCCCATAGCCTCACGTTGTGGAGTGTTTTGTAAGACCGATGTTCAGAATCTGATAGCTAAGAATGTGAATCGTGCCGATATAGCTGCATCAATTTTTCATGCGGTGGCGGTACAGACAGTCGTTACATTGGCACATGGATGTACCATTGCTGCTCCGGTTTTGTTTTGTGGAGGACCGCTTACCTTTATTCCGGCTCTTCGGAAAGCTTTCACAGAATACCTTTCACTTTCTGAAAGCGATGTAATATTGCCCGAAAATGGAACACTATTGCCGGCATTGGGGGCTGCATTGGCGTGCGGGGGGCAGGAAACACTTTACATGCTATCTTCGTTGATAGCCCGCTTGGGCAAAAAACTGCCGGATGAGGCATCTGCTCATTCGCATCTGGTACCTGTTTTTGCCGATAACGAGGCATATATTCGATGGAAAGCGCGTATTTCCAGCCATGCTGTG
The DNA here is from genome assembly GCF_002159755.1 of Bacteroides sp. An269. NCBI lineage: Bacteria > Pseudomonadati > Bacteroidota > Bacteroidia > Bacteroidales > Bacteroidaceae > Bacteroides > Bacteroides sp. An269. The sequence goes on along the minus strand of NZ_NFJG01000163.1, from coordinate 4,840 downwards.
AGGCGTTCCGAATTGCCTGTAGGAAATTTGGATGTTTTTATGGGTATTGATTCCGGATCTACTACTACGAAGATTGTTGTGACCGATTCGGATTTCCGGGTTTTATATTCCTACTATTCTCCTAATAAAGGCAATCCGATACAAGCTGTAGAAAACGGATTGAAAGAATTGCAGCGTATGTGCGCCGAACGGCATACCGTGTTACATATCAAAGGCGGATGTTCTACAGACTATGGAGAAGATCTTATCAAAGCTGCCTTTAACCTGGAGCATGGCATTGTGGAGACCATTGCCCATTATTTGGCAGCACATTACCTGAATCCGGATGTATCGTTTATTCTTGATATAGGCGGACAGGATATGAAAGCCATCTTTGTGAATAATGGTGTTATTGACCGTATTGAAATCAATGAAGCCTGTTCGTCGGGGTGTGGCTCGTTTATCGAGACATTTGCTTGTACACTGGGATATTCTTTGGAGGACTTTTCTGATGCTGCTTGTCTGTCTGGTTCTCCTTGTGATTTGGGAACCCGATGTACGGTATTTATGAACTCTAAAGTGAAACAGGCACTCCGTGAAGGAGCAACGGTGGGTGATATAGCTGCTGGTCTTGCCTATTCGGTCGTGAAGAATTGTCTTTATAAAGTGCTGAAATTGAAAGATACTTCAGCATTGGGGGGGCACATTGTGGTACAGGGGGGCACGATGCGGAATGATGCTATAGTGCGTGCCCTGGAATTGCTGACAGATGCCGAGGTGACCCGCTGCGACATGCCCGAATTGATGGGAGCTTTGGGGTGTGCCTGGTATGCCTTACAGCATCCGGCAGTATCATCTGTTACGTTGGAAGATATGCTTGCGAAGGCTTCCTATACATCTCGTCTGTTGCATTGCAAAGGATGCGACAATCAGTGTCTGGTCATTCGGTATCAGTTTGACAATGGGGCACAGTATTATTCTGGAAACCGGTGTGAAAAAGTTTTTACCAATCAGGGAACCGATGCGGTCGGGAAGGGGATGGACGCTTACGAGTATAAGAGTGCCTTGCTTTTCAATCGTACATCCGATGTGGTTTGTCCCAGGCTGAAAATAGGAATTCCCCGCTGCCTGAACATGTACGAAGAATATCCGTTTTGGCATGCTTTGTTCGCAGCTTGTGGAATGCAGGTCTGTTTGTCCGATGTTTCCAATTATTCCCGGTATGAAGCAAGTGCCTGTATGGTGATGTCCGATAATATTTGTTTTCCTGCCAAACTGGTACACAGCCATATCCAGAACCTGATAGACAAGCAGGTCGACCGGATTTTCATGCCGTTTGTGGTATACGAAGGACAAGAAGATGGGCAAAATAGTTACAATTGCCCGATTGTGACCGGCTATTCGGCAGTAATACATAGTGTACAGGATACTTCTGTGCCGGTAGATTCTCCCGTTATCGGTTTCAAGGACCGGAAGCTGTTGTTTATACAGTGCCAGAATTACCTCCGTAGTCTGCAAGTAGACGACCGTACTATCAGACAGGCTTTCGAGGCTGCTGTACGGGCACAAGATGCCTATATCCGTCAGTTGGTTGCCTACAATGAGGAGGTTTACCGTCAGGCAAAGGAGAAACATGCTTTGACCATTCTGCTTGCCGGCCGTCCTTATCATACGGATGAATTGATACAACATAAAGTTTCCGGAATGCTTGCCGGCATGGGTATCTATGTCATTACCGATGATATAGTGAGACACAGTAACATAAAGGTTTGCGATGTACATTTTTTGGCGCAATGGTCTTTCCCCAACCGGATATTGGCTGCTGCCGAATGGGCTTCTGCACATACAGATGTACAATTCGTGCAGTTCACTTCATTTGGATGTGGTCCTGACGCTTTCCTTACCGATGAAGTGCGAAACCTGTTGGCACGTCATCATAAGGTATTGACATTGCTCAAACTGGATGATATCAATAATGTCGGTTCGATGAAGCTGCGCATCCGTTCGTTGATAGAAAGTCTGAAGCTGGCTGGAAATGAGACCGGAAAGAAACTTCCGGAAGAACCTTTTCAAACGACTCCTGTGTTTACAGACGAGTGCCGGAAACGTAAGATACTGATTCCTTTCTTTACGCCTTTCCTTTCTCCCTTGATTCCGGCAGTAATGAAGGTGGCTGGATACGATGTCGAAAATTTATCGTTGAGCGATACCGAGTCATGCGAATGGGGATTGAAATATGCCAATAATGAGGTGTGTTATCCGGCTACACTGATAGTAGGTGATGTAATCAAGGCATTTAAAAGTGGAAAATACGACCCACATCACACGGCGATTGCCATGACACAGACAGGAGGGCAGTGCCGGGCAAGCAATTATGTCGGGCTTATCAGGAAAGCATTGGTAGAGGCTGGATATACAGACGTACCGGTGGTGTCGTTCACTTTTGGCAATGCCATAGAGAACCGTCAGCCCGGATTCAAAATCAACTGGTTCAAGTTATTGCCTGTGGCAATGTATGCTATTCTTTATACCGACTGCATTGCCAAGTTTTATTATGCTTCGGTGGTGCGTGAGCGGAAGCCGGGCGAAGCTGCACGTCTGCGCACATTGTATTTGAATGCCGGGACACAGTTCATTTTAGACGGTAAGGCAGAGGATTTGCTGTGTTATCTTTCGTTGGCTGCCAATGATTTCAATCAGATTTGCAGCGATGAAGAACGCCCGAAAGTGGGTGTGGTGGGAGAGATTTTCCTGAAGTTTAATCCTTTTGCACAAAGGCATATTGTCGATTGGCTGATCGAACGCCGTATTGAAGTTGTCCCTCCACTGTTGCTTGATTTCTTTATGCAGAGTTTTGTCAACAGTAGGTCAGACGAAGAAGAACATCTGACGCGCAAGTCTTTGTTCCGGTTCATACATGGACTGGCGTATGCACATATCCGCAAGCAGATAGAAAAGGTTAACCGTACGGCTGCCAAGTTCCGTTATTATACACCTTTCGAAGATATATTTGCCGAGGCGGAAGAGGCACGCCGGGTGATAACGCTCAGTGCGCAGTTTGGTGAAGGCTGGTTGCTTCCAGCCGAAGTGATGTCGTGCGCCCGTAGAGGAGTGGACAATGTCATCAGTCTGCAACCTTTCGGCTGTATTGCCAATCACATCGTATCGAAAGGTATCGAAAAACGGATGAAGCGTTTCTTCCCCGATTTGAATCTGTTATCGCTCGATTTCGATAGTGGTGTAAGCGATGTAAACATCATCAACCGTTTGCTGCTGTTCATCGATAATTTGAAATAGTTGACAAGGATTTAGGTAACGAGTTGACAAGTTGACGAGTTGACAAGGTTTTTAGGTGACAAGCTAACGAATTGGTGGAATGTCGGATATTGTTGGCAAAACTATTCAGGACCTTGTCACCTTGTTAACTCGTCACCGCGTCAACTGATTCATCGGCTGGTGGGGAGCGAAAACTCCTGCCAGTCGTATTCATTACCTTCGTAGTCGGCTATAGCAATGTGAATAAGCACTTTGCCGTCTTTCAAGCGTTTCCCTCCTTTCAGGTGGGCGGTATATTTGATGCCGTCGTGTGGGGCAATCTGTTCTATCATTACCGATGGTGATATGTATATGCGCTTGTTGTCGGTCTGTACAATCGGTACGGCATTGTATACCGTCTCTTGGCTGGTATTGATGATTTCGAAGATGACTTTGCTTCCCTCTTCCGCCTGGATGATGTGGTCACGGTTTTCATCAATGAAACGGATGTTACGTATTTGCAGATAGCTTACGCTTGACGGTGCGTCTTGCGGGTGTGGGGCATAGTCATGGTTCTCTTCTACCACGTAACCCTGCTGCGCTTTACGTTCTTGTGCCGAGCTGATGGCTCCTCCGATAGCGGCTCCTGCCAAGGTGCCTACCAGTGTGCCGATAGCCGAACCTCGATAACCTCCGTCCCAGTGCCGGTTGCTTCCTACCAGTCCTCCTATGGCTCCGCCTACGTTTCCTCCTATCGAAGCTCCAGCCAGGGTGGAAGTAGTCTGATATGCGCTTCCGCATCCGCATAGGATAAGGGTTGCCAAGCTTAAAGCAATCATCTTCTGTTTCATATTTTCGGATTTTAGATTCTTCCTCGACAAATATACGAAATTTTCCTGTAATGCAGTGCTTTTATGTCACTTGAAAAGTAATATATACTGCATCTGCCGATGAAGTTATCTTCTCCGGCAGTTTCAGTGCACTGAAACTGCGGATGCAGTATATATTACTTTCCGTAGGTATTTATGGTCAATCGAAAAAGGAAGGCATGTGTTTTGACGAACATAAGTGAGTTGCCCGTTTAACATAAGTGAGTCGGGTGATTTACATAAGTAAGTCAGGCGTATCACTTATGTTCGTTTACGGGGGCTCTTGGTTGCGTGTCTTTTCTTGATTTCACTAGATACTTTTCAAAATAGATAGTTAGACGAGATAAGACTAAGGACTTATAACGCATCATAATAAGCCAAATCACTTATTTCCCCGTTTTATAAGTCAATTAGCTTATAATGTTTTGACCGGTAGAGATATTATTTATTGAATTCCGCAATGAGCCAATGTAAGGGCGTGGTTCGCCCGTCCGTATTCGCCTGCGTGGATGTATTCGGGCAGGCAAATCCTGCCCCTACAAGTTAATTGGCAAGATGCGGACATTCATAAAAATTTAAAAGATTCTGTGTACCTGTGTCTTCTGTGGTGAATCCCGATCCGCATCACCTTATTTGCTGAATGTCACATTTTCTACATGTTCGCCGATGAAAATCCGTGCCATATCGCCTGTTTTGTACCATGCAGGTTTGCCGGGCATGTCGTCGGAGATAACCGT
>NZ_NFJG01000162.1:0-6073 GCF_002159755.1 Bacteroides sp. An269 | reverse complement strand
TAAGAAAGTCAATGCGCTTAGGCCTGCGAATCGCCGGTTCTTTTTATCGGCGAAAAACTCTTTTATCTTTTTCTTGTCCATAGCGTGTCATGTATCTTGTTTTCTGTGGGCAAAGATACAATTATCCGCGAAAAAATCCCCGTTAACCTAAAGATAACATACCGATAACCTATGGGATGAGAACAGATACTTATTTTTGCACCAGTAAACAATAAAAATGGATAGACGTATGAAAACAAATTTAGGAACTCTGTTTGAGGACACTTTTGAGGAAGAAAAGAAACGGAAAAACAAAATGCCGCTTTGGGCGGACCTTCTGCTGATTGCAGTCTTTTTCTTTATAGCCGCCGGAGGTGCGGATATTCTCGCTTTAGCTTTATCCGATGAGGCTTTCCGGCATACGGGCGAGTATCACCTGCTGTATATGGGATTGCAGGCTGGAGCGATATTTCTGGCAATATTGCTTTTGCATTGCCTGATAGACCGCCGTCCGTTCCGCGAACTGGGAATGTCCGCTTCCGGCACTTGGGGCAAGTACCTGCAGATAGGTATCGGCTGGACATTCGCTTTGTTTGTTATCGGTTTCGGCATTTGCTGGTTGAGCGGTTCGGTGTCCGTTGCTTCCGTGCAATGGAATTGGAAGGACTTGTCGCTCAGCCTGCTTGTATTCTTTATCGGAGCTTTTAACGAAGAAGTATTAATTAGAGGATATCTGCTGACCCGCTTGTGCCGCACACGGATGAATGTGTGGGTAAGCCTGATTATCTCTTCCGCCGTATTCTCTGCCCTGCATCTGGCAAATTCCGGTATCAGTCCGGTTGCGCTTGTCGAGCTTTTCCTGAGTGGCATCACATTCGGCTGCATGTATCTGTTTACCAAGAACCTGTGGTTTCCCGTTATCGCCCATTGTGCCTGGAACTGGATTCAAGGACCGGTGTTCGGTTTCAAGGTTAGCGGGACGGATATGTTTTCTTCACTCATCACCCAAAACATGATTCATCCGAACCTTATCAACGGAGGTCTGTTCGGTTTCGAAGGTTCCCTTGTCTGTATCGTGCTGGAGATAGTCTTTATCGGACTTTTGATAAAGGTTTTTAAGTAAGGATATTTAGAAGAAATTGTTTTGAATTTCTACAAATATCCTATGTAGGGGCGTATCGCATACGCCCCAGAAACAGCCACGTGGATAAGTTGGCGTATTCGGGCGTATGCGATACGCCCCTACAAGTCGATTGGGTAAATACAGCATTCGGCATTTTATTTTGAGAAGGCAAAGAACGAAGAGTGTCGCATTTCATTTCTGATTGATTATAAAATATAACCCGTAATCCGGCTATATAATTGCCCTCGAAAAGTAATATATTCATCTGCCAATGAATATATACTGCAACCGCCGATGAATATATATTTGTTAGCGGTTGCAGTATATATTACTTTAGGCATCGGTTTTATTGGCTGAACTCCGGATACCTGTTTCCTCTCCTATCTGTTCTTTATTTATCCGGACATGAATTTCGCAAAAAGCTTATGTAGGGGCGGGGTTTGCCCGCCCGAATGTATCAACCGATGCAGTTGCTGGTGTTTTTGGGCGGGCAGACCCCGCCCCTACGGTTGTGATGGAATGAACACATTCATTCTTTTGGAAAAAACAAGGCGAACTCGGTGAACTCTCCTTCGATGCTGCTGACGAATACCTTTCCTTCGTGGGCATGCATCACTTGTTGTACGAAGTTCAACCCTAAGCCGAAGCCGGAAGGTCTGTTCTTGTTCTTCTTCCGTCCGGCTGCGGCACGTTCGTATTTGTTGAAGATAGTGCGCTGGTCGGCTTCCGAAATGCCCAGACCGTTGTCATGTACCTTGACGACGGTGTATTTCTCGTTCAGTTCCGAACGGATGCGGATGTCTACCCCTTCGGGTTTCGAATACTTGATAGCATTGTCTATCAGGTTACTCAATATTTCTTCCAAGTATTCCTTGTCGGCATATACCGCCGGAGCTTTCAGGTCGGCGGTGAACCGGACGGGCTTTTGTGCCTTGGCGGTAAACTTCACGGTCAGGTTCTCTACCATCGGTTCCAGCGGTACGTCTTCCCGGTTCATTTCCAGCTTGTGGCTTTCCAGCTTCGACAGGGTGAGCACCTTGTTGGTTAGGGTCAGCAGGTGGTCCACCTCGTTCTCGGCTATGGTGTAATATTTCTCTTTTGTCTCGGGCTTGTTGTCCAGCCTTCCGCTATGCAGGAAATAGAGTGCGGTGAAAATGGAGCTGAGCGGTGTCTTCATGTCGTGTATCATGGCATAGGTGAAGTCTTCACGTATCTGGAAAATCTTGTTCATACGCGCGATGATACGGATTTGGCAGATGATGCAGGAGATGACAAAAGATAAGATAATCAATGTGGAGATAATGAGAAGCCCCATGCGTTCAAAAATGTATTTGAAGGGATTTTCCAATATAATTTGTACTCCTTGAGAGAAATCTAATCTTGTTGGGATAATATCGGATTTAATAAGTCCTAATTGGAATAGTTTATGCGTATTACTTTTATCGTAAATCTCTTTTGTCTTAGGATTGACATTGCATATAACATAGTCTGCATTTATATCTTTTTTATGTAGATAAACGCCTGCAATGGAATCTATTTCTGTTATTGAATATTGAAGCCCCAATTTGTATATTCCTTCATATAAATATGTATTTGAGGATATGGAGTCATTTTGTGGGCCACCTAGAATTTCGTAACCGTCAGGAATATGGGATGATATGATATTTGTTTCTTCATATAGTGCTGTATCTAAAATGGACGTACATTCTTTTTGGATGTCATTTCTAATTAAGGTGTATACATTATATAGCCACACCGCCTGCAAAGCCAATGCCCCGATAAGTCCTAAGAAAGTCAATGCGCTTAGGCCTGCGAATCGCCGGTTCTTTTTATCGGCGAAAAACTCTTTTATCTTTTTCTTGTCCATAGCGTGTCATGTATCTTGTTTTCTGTGGCAAAGATACAATTATCCGCGAAAAAATCCCCGTTAACCTAAAGATAACATACCGATAACCTAAAAGGAAAGACGGAACACTTACCTTTGTCATATCAAAATAAAACAAAAGTATCACATTAAAATAGAACGTATTATGAAAACAATGAATTTGAAAAAAACAGCGAGTGTAATGGTATTGGCAAGTGTAGCAACAGTGATGAGCGCACAGACTCCGGAGAAGTTGTTCAACGATGAGTTGGCGGGCAAGCGTGTGACGGTGCGCGAGGTATGCGTAAAGACCGATATGGGGTACGTGAAATCGGTGCGTAGCGAAATGGTTTATTCGGATAAAGGCGAACTGCAGAGCAAAGACATTTACCGTTGGAACGCGGCAAGCCAAAGCTGGAAACTCTCCCGCAGCTATGATTATGCTGCCGAAGGCGTCCGCTTTACCGATTACGAACGATGATGGTTTGTTCACCACAGATTATACGGATTGAAAATAATTAATAGTGAACAATTAATAGTTAATAACGACAAGCACAACTTTGGGTTATTTATGATTCGCTCTTAATTGTAACTTAGAAGCTGTTTTGAATTTCTCCAAAAAGTTTTTCTTGGCTTGATGTATCTGTTTTCGTGTGTGCTTTGGGCGATTTTTTGGTCCTTTTCGCTCCTGTTCTTCGTCAGATAGCCCGCTATCTTCCTCATCACAGAAGCGAAAATGCCTCAAAAACTCATCCCAAATCATCGCACGATAAATTCAAAACAGCTTCTTAATCTGTGTAATCTGTGGTGAAAAAGCTCTTATTCCGTTACCAGCATCAGCCCGATGCCCCGCACGGTTTTTATTTCGATATCTGCATCAGATTCGAAATGTTTGCGAAGCTTGTTGATAAACACATCCAGGCTGCGCGAGGCAAAGAAATCGTCTTCCGTATTCCAGAAACGGCTCAGGATAGCTTCGCGGCGCACCACTTCGTTCTTGTTCTCGGCAAGCAGCTGCAATATCTGCGCTTCCCGTTGGGTCAGCACTTGAAGCTTTCCGTTTGTATCATTGCGTAAAGTGGCATGGGCGGGTTCCAGCGTATAGTGCCCTATCTTGAGGCAACCGTTTTCCGAACGGCTTTTCTCTCCGCTCTTCATCTTTAAAATGGCATGAATATGGGCGTCCAGTTCATCGGGTACATAGGGCTTTTTTACATAATTGTTTACCCCGAACCCATATCCTCTCCGTACGTCTTTAGGAGAAGTCAGAGCCGAAGCAAAAAGGATAGGGGTATCACCATCGGTCTCCCGGATGCGTTTTACCATTTCGAATCCGTCCATTTCAGGCATATCAATATCACTGATAATGATGTCGGGTCTGTGCTGTTCCCAGGCTTCCAGTCCCTCTTTTCCATTGGCAGCGGTACACACATCGTATCCGCCTATCAGTTCCTGCAGTCCGCTCTGTACGATGTAGCACAGGTTGGGATCGTCTTCTACCAACAAAAGTTTAATCATAATCCTTGTTTTCGTTCAATCTGGCGGTAAAGATAACGATTATCCTGTCAAATAAAAAGAGAATATGCTTCTTTTTCCAGTCTTCGTCACTCAAAAAAGCAGGGGCTCAAAAAAGCAGGGGAACAGGTATGCCGAACGGCACGTACAGTAGTGTAATGAGGCAGGAAAACAAAAGCAGGAAGAAAACGATTTCGTTTTCCTCCTGCCCGGTTATTTTTCTTACCGAAATGATAAAATGCTATTGTTTATGAGCAACGCAATACCTGACCGATGCGCAAGGTTGTGGTACGCTTAATGCCGTTCATCTTACACAGACGGTCGATAGATACGTGGTAAATCCGGGATATACGTCCCAAGGTATCTCCCTTGCGTATCTTATGATAACGGATAGCACCACCTTCTGCAGGTGAAGATTCCGCGTTCTCGATTTTCTTCCCGCTCTTCAAGTTTGCCAATGCACGTGTACGCTGGTACGGATAACGGTTTGCGTTACGGATAAACAGGTAACTGTCTGCCACAATATCCTGTTTCGGAAAATCAAACATAAATTCAGGATTAATCACCTCGCCCAAGAAACGGGTTTCGAAATGCAGGTGCGAACCAGTAGAACGTCCGGTATTGCCTCCCAGACCTATCACATCGCCAGCCTTTACGTATTCGTCTTCTTTCACCAGTTGTTTGGAAAGATGACCGTAAATGGTCTCCAACCCGTTGTCGTGACGAATAACCACATACTTGCCATAACCGCGGCGCTCATACTTCACCATACGTACTTTCCCGTCGAAAGCCGCCCGAATGGTATCACCGATATATACTTTAATATCTAACCCATTATGCATACGACGCCAGCGCGGACCGCACTTTGAGGTAATCTTCGTATGCGTAGTGGGCATGCAGAAACCGGTTAAATCAATTCGGAATGTATCTGGGACTTGTACCGTATTGCCATAAGCATGTACACGGTCGTTCTGCCAGTTTGGATACAGATTATAGGCAGGATAAACGGCTTGTTCAGCCTTGATTTGGCGAATCAGCGCCAACGAGTCTACAGCTTTCAGCTTTCTGTCGATAGGTGCCTGGCGTGCCAGCAAGTCCTGCCCCGATACGTTTACGCTCACCAGCGCCAACGCAGCTACCGCTACTGTTCTAATACATTTTAAAATCATTATATGCCTTTCTTCTTTGCTTGTATTCATCAGCCGGATTTCTCTTTTTCCGACTAAGGCCAGAATATCATTTATGGTTAATTAATCAGCTAATTCGAGCATCGTGTAAACATACGGATGCTTGCTTTTGTTCAAAAAGCGTTCCAAATATAGCTTTTTTTCTGCAATGTAGAGTTAGCAGTTAACTATTTTTTATGTATTTTTATGCTACAAATAAACCTTATTGATCTATTTATGTTTCACAACATGTATTTTATGCTTATTCGGATAATCTTCTAGGGAAAGGCGTGAATGAGACGGAAAGCATGTAAGAAATAGAAGCTGTTTTGAATTTCTCCAAAAAGTTTTTCTTGGCTTGATGTATCCGTTTTCGTGTGTGCTTTGGGCGATTTTTTGGTCCTTTTCGCTCCTGTTCTTCGTCAG
>NZ_NFJG01000161.1:0-6077 GCF_002159755.1 Bacteroides sp. An269 | reverse complement strand
GATGACCCTGATTCCGGGCTTCCACCGCCTTCCTCCGCCCTTTCCGCTACGCTCCAAGGACGGAGGAAGGCGGTGGCGGAGTTGCACTTCTAACTTGACGGTGGGCATATAGCTGCACCGGCATGTGCCTGTATATGCAAGTTTGGAAGACACGAAGCGTTACAATTGTTACAAATGACAATTATAAAAGTGTATTTCAACAAGGCGATTCCAGATTCCAATGAGGGAAGACTTACACAACATAGAAATTATATATTATATATATTATATAATATATATAATATATAATTTTAAGAAGAAGTTCGCACCATCGGCTGGCTTACATGAAAACGGTTTTCAATTAATTGTAATTGTAACAATTGTAACGCTTCCTCATATTACAAACCGGTTTCATTTCCATGTCAGTGTGATGTCTATTTTGTAAAAGAACCGTTTCAGGAATGTTTCTGAATTGTTACACGAATATGATTCCTGCTTTATTCATTTTTCCCTTGACGGCAAGGCCCTACTTTTGCACCGGAATCAAAACGAGAACAGAAACATGAGAACTCAAACACAAACCATACCCGGAAACAAAAAGCCGATGCCCGACTGGCTCTTCGTGCTTTGGGCAGGAGGCACAGCCCTGCTTTCCTATTCCTTGGTCTATGCCCTGCGCAAGCCTTTCACGGCGGCAGAGTTCGAAGGGCTACAAGTGTACGGGATGGACTACAAGATAGCCGTCAGCATCATCCAATTGCTGGGTTATGTAAGCGCAAAGTTATTAGGCATCAAGTACATTTCCGAATTAAGGCCCGAAGGACGCCTGAAGTTCATCATCGGCTCGGCGGCTTTGTCCGAAATCTCGCTCATCGCTTTCGGCGTGCTCCCTATACCTTATAATATAGTGGCGCTCTACTTCAACGGGCTTTCGCTGGGCTGCATGTGGGGAGTGATTTTCAGTTTCCTCGAAGGGCGGCGCACCACCGACATCCTTGCCAGCATCATGGGCGTAAGCATGGCGCTCAGCTCGGGCGTAGCGAAATCGTTAGGCCTTTATGCGCTCAACCAGCTTCACGTGAGCGAGTTCTGGATGCCTGCCCTCATCGGAGCCGCGGCTTTTCCCCTGCTCTGCTTCACCGGATGGATGATGACCCGCTTCCCAAGACCTACGGAAGCCGACATCGCTTCGCGTTCGGAACGCGTCACACTGAACGGGCACCAGCGCTGGGCTTTGTTCCGCCGGTTCATGCCCCTGCTCATCCTGCTTTTCGGAGCCAACCTCCTGCTCACCGTACAACGCGACATCAAGGAAGACTTTATCGTATGCATCATCGATGTACAGACCATCTCTTCGTGGGCATTCGCGCAAATCGACTCGATAGCGACCTTTGTCCTGCTGGCTGTATTCGCCTTGCTCGCCACAACCTACAATCACCTGAAGGTGCTTTGCATGTTATTGATACTCTCTACATTCGGTATGGGAACCTTGGCGTTCTTAGGGGCGACCGAAGGAAACGAGCATATCCCCACCACCATCTGGCTCTTCCTTCAAAGCCTTTGCCTGGACATCGCTTACCTGAGCTTCCAGACCATCTTCTTCGAACGCTTCATCGCCTGCTTCAAGATAAAGGGAAACGTGGGGTTCTTCATCATTACCATCGATTTCGTAGGCTATTTAGGCACACTCGGCTTGTTGCTCTTCAAGGAATTCTGCGCCTCTCACATTGACTGGGCATCCTTCTACAACCACATGAGCCTGTTCATCGGAGTGGCATGCTGCCTTTCCTTCATCGCCTCGCTAATCTACATGATTTATGCCCGGAAGCGCAAGCAAGGTCCTCTGCCCGAGAAAGCAGAACAACCCGAAACAAGAAAGAATGAAAAAGAAAATAATATCTACTTAACAACTTCTGCTATATGAAAAAGATTGAATGTGTGATTTTAGACTGGGCGGGAACCGCCGTAGATTATGGATGTTTTGCACCGGTATCGGCTTTCATCGAAAGCTTCCGTACGCTGGGACTCGAAGTGAGCGCCGCCGAAACACGTGCCCACATGGGGCTGACCAAGATTGAAGAAATCCGTGCCCTGTTCCGTATCGACCACGTAAGCCAGGCGTTCCGCGAAAAATACGGACGTGACTATAACGAGAATGATATCCAATCCTGCTACGCCGAATTTCAACGTTTGCTTTTCAGCACCCTGCGCAACTATTCGGGTCCGATAGCGCATGTAGTGGAAACCATCGACACCCTGCGTGGCATGGGCATCCTGATAGGCTCCACCACAGGATATACCCAAGAGATGATGGACATCGTCATCCCTTCCGCCGCCGAGCAAGGATACAAGGTAGACAATTGCGTCACCTCGGACAACCTGCCCGCCGGACGCCCTGCACCTTATATGATTTATAAGAATATGTGCGACCTCGCCATTCCTTCCCGCTTCTCGGTATTGAAATACGGAGATACGATTTCCGACATCAAGGAAGGCGTAAACGCCGGCGTATGGAGCGTGGGAGTCATCTTGGGAAGCAACGAGCTGGGACTGACCGAAGAAGAAGTGCAAAACATGCCCGAAGAAGAACTGAAAGCACGTATGCTCGAAGTAAGATACCGCATGTATGCCGCCGGAGCACACTATGTAGTGGATTCCATCAAGGAACTTCCTGCCCTCATCAATGCCATTAACGCACGCATAAACAACGAATAACCGATAATACACCTTTTAATTAAAGGAGTTAAGAAGTTAAGGAGTTAAGCCAATACCTCTGTGTATACGGTTCTTTGACTTACTATTGGCTTAACTTCTAACGGAGCAAAGCGAAGTGATAACTCCTTAACTTCTTAACTCCTAAAAAATAAACTAAATATCAACCTATATACAACATGAGACCGTATTTATTATTGACCCCCGGACCGTTAACCACAAGTGAAACCGTAAAAGAAGCCATGATGAGCGACTGGTGCACGTGGGACGAAGACTATAACGTAGGCATCGTGGAAGTAATCCGCAAAGAACTGGTAGAATTGGCAAGCAGCCGCCCCGAAGAATATACTGCCGTACTGATGCAAGGAAGCGGAAGCTTCTGCGTAGAAGCGACCTTAGGCTCGGTCATCCGCCCCGAAGACCACCTGCTGGTTGCCGCCAACGGTGCATACGGCAAACGCATGGGGGTAATAGCCGACTATTATCACCTGAACTATCACCTGATGAAGTTCGACGAAACCCAACAGGTAGACCCGGCACAGGTAGACGCATACCTGAACGAGCATCCCGAAGTGACACACGTATCGGTAGTGCATTGCGAAACCACTACGGGTGTGCTCAATCCGCTGGAAGCCATCGCCGAAGTGGTAAAACGCCACGATAAAGTGTTGATAGTAGATGCCATGAGCAGCTTCGGGGGAGTACCCATCGATATGGCGCAATTAGGCATCGACTTCATGATTAGTTCTGCCAACAAATGCATCCAGGGCGTTCCCGGATTCGGATTCATCTTGGCACGCCGTTCGCTTCTGGAGCAATGCAAAGGCGTAGCACGCTCGCTCTCGCTCGACCTCTACGACCAATGGGATACCATGGAAAAAGGACACGGCAAATGGCGTTTCACCTCGCCTACCCATGTAGTACGCGCCTTCATGCAAGCCCTGAACGAACTGAAAGCCGAAGGAGGCATCGCCGCACGCCACGCACGCTATAGCGAAAACCACCGCACCTTGGTAGAAGGCATGCGCTCGCTCGGATTCAAGACCCTGCTGACAGATGAAGAGCAATCGCCTGTCATCACCTCATTCTATTATCCCTCGGCAGATTTCAACTTCAAGGATTTCTACCAGAAGCTGAAAGCGAAAGGCTTTGTCATCTATCCGGGTAAAATCTCTCAAGCTGATACCTTCCGCATCGGAAACATCGGCGATGTATTCCCATCCGATTTCACACGCCTGGTAGAAGCGATTAAGGAAATCAGATAATTCCCTAAAACGGAGTCAATACAGCAAGTCCCGGCACAAGGCATCATGCTTTTGTGCCGGGACTTGATACGTTATGTCACCCTTATAACTGAGACAAAAACAGGTTCGTTGCTTCAAGATTAAAGTAATTGGCATCCCAAGTCTCATCGTCTTCCAGCCCAAGCCATTCACGCATTTCTTGAGCTTCTTCTGATTCCGGGTCTTCTTCCAACAATCCCTTCATATATTCATAGCCGGGCACACCGCCACAATCTTCCGGAGGACAAGTTCCCTTACCTGCCAGACAACGGGCATGCAAGAGAGCCTCATCGGATACGGCCTCCAATTTGATCGTATGTATCCAGTCATCCCCGAAATCATACCAATAAACCAGACTTTTCGAGGAATCTTTTCCCCAAAAAGTACGCAATTTCAACTTACTTGCATCTTTTCTTGGAGCGAAAGAGAAAGCATCCATCTCATCCGGTTCGGATATATAGAAAGAACCGCCGTAAGCTTTGTCGGAAAAAGAATACAAATGCGCGTTTTCCCACCCAAAGGCTTCTTGGATTACGAAATGGAATTGCTGGAAAGTAAAAGAGTCCGGTACCAATATCCGCCTCCATACAGGCGGTTTGGTGATACCTTTAATCTGAATTTTAAATTGGTAAGTCATGAGCTATGTATATTTTTGTTTGTTCATCCTCTGTTTGCCACTTCACTATGCCACCCCTCAAGAACTGCAAATATACGAAAAGATTTTAAATTCTTTTCCGAAAACATCAACAGATTCACTTTCCATATTCCGGTTCCGGCCATTCCGGCCATTCTTGTTCACATGGCATATTCATGTTCCAATTCGTTCACGATAGCTTTATTGATGAATTCATTAATAGTAGTTCCGCTTCCGGCTACAGCCTCGGCCACACGTGAATGAAGTTCCGAAGACATTCTTACGATAAGTTTTCCACTATATGGTTTTTCCGGCTGTACGCCCCGTTCCTTACACTGCGAAAGATAATCGTCAACGCCTTCTTCAAAATCCTTACGAAGTTCGTCCACGCTGTTCCCCTCATACAAGATTGTTGCTTTATGCAATCCCTGTACTTTACCGAATAAGCAATTGTCTTCCGGGCTGAACTCTACAGATCCCGAATAGCCCTTATATTTAAAGAATCCCATAAATTATTTGTTTTTAGATTGTTCGTATTTTTCTATTAACCTGTTTTTCTGTATATGCTCTACAATACCTTTTATCACGTATGCCTTTAATATGCTTCCCGGATGCGGTTTGTGTAACGTGAAAGGAGCATCACCTTCCGGGTTTACAAATTCAACACGTGAACCTGATGTGCTTCCTTTATTGTTTTCTGTATATCCGAATATGCCGAACAACCTTTTAGCTTCATCATAAGTGAAGTCTTTCGGCTGTGACAATATACGGGCAATCAATTTTTCTTTAGTTCCCATCCTTTTATTATTTGAACACAAAGATACTAAATTTGATACTAAAAGCAAAATATTTCGTAGATATACTATGCACAATAGATGCCGCAAGAAGTATAAGAAGTATAGGTGTTTTATCAAATCTGTACCGACAAATCAAATTCTGATATATTTTCAAATTAATACATCGCCGGTTTCCATTTTTTGACAGGATAAACCTTTAATTTCCCATCAACCGTTTCCGTCCGGTCTATAAAATAGATTCTATCGCAAGATAAGCTCCTGTCCATAATCCAACATAGCGGATGCCCAAAAGAATACTAAAATCAATACCGTTTTCATCACCTATACATTTATCCAATAAAAAAACACAACGCCATACAAAGATAAGGCTTTCTTTATCATTTCATCCTGACACAGCATTAAATTCTCATTTTCTCCCCAAACATTTACTTTCGCGCTTGGATTGTATTATGTTTACAGACGTTTCGATTTTATGTTCCATGGGCTGGAACGTATATTCCACGCCTTGGAACGTATATTCCAGCCCATGGAATGTACATTCCGCGCCGTGGAACGTAAAATATATATTGCCGGAAACAGATTATAAACCTTAATGTATCATATTATCATGGATGCTCTTTATGATTTCTTGCCTGTGCCTTCTGCCAATGCGGAAGACACCACACCACGCCT
>NZ_NFJG01000160.1:0-6339 GCF_002159755.1 Bacteroides sp. An269 | reverse complement strand
GCTCCTGTTCTTCGTCAGATAGCCCGCTATCTTCCTCATCACAGAAGCAAAAATGCCTCAAAAACTCATCCCAAATCATCGCACGATAAATTCAAAACAGCTTCTTAAATTTAATGAATCTGCATGTCCGCAATTAGCCAATCCGGTTGAGTTGAAAACGCAGTAGTACTTCATTTGCCGATGAAGTATATATCCGTAGGCGGATGGAGATATATTCAAACGCAGATGCAGTATATATTCATTTTCCAAGGGTATGTATTGGCTGTTTGCGGAATTCATAATTCAAAACTGTTTTTCAAAAACAGTTCCTCATCTATTTCTCAATTACGTTTTCGTAATTTACCCAGTATCTTGCTTTTTTGTATTATCTTTGCCCCCAAATTTGAACTACTAAATTAAAATGAAAAAGAAACGACTGCTTATTGGAGGAAGCATCCTGTTCCTAATCCTAGCCTCAGGCATCATAACAGGATATGCCTGCCTAATGAACCAACCGCTGGGAATTGAAAAATCCACTTTCTTATATATAGACAATGATGACAACATAGACTCTGTATGCTATAAATTGGAACACAGGCTGCATGCCAGCAGGCTGACAGGATTTCGCCTGCTGGCATTCCAAAGTGATTATACCAACCACATCCACTCGGGAGCCTATCTGTTTACTCCAGAAGCACGTACGTGGCAAATCTTCCGGACGTTACAAGCTGGAAACCAAACGCCTGTATCGGTCACTATCCCCAGCGTGCGCACCATCGGAAAACTATGCCAATCTATTTCACACCAATTGATGATGGATTCGACCGCAATTGCCAGCCTCCTGACAGACAGTACATATTGTGCCAGTTTGGGATATAACGCTTATACCCTGCCTGCTCTATTTATTCCAAACACCTATGAAGTATATTGGAACACCAGTTGCAAAGACTTCATAAAACGCATGCAGAAAGAACATCAACGGTTCTGGAATGAAAAACGCACGGCACAGGCAAAAGCTATCGGACTTACCCCGACTGAGGTAAGTACCCTTGCATCCATCGTAGACGAAGAAACGGCTAACCAAGCAGAAAAACCGATAGTGGCAGGACTGTACATTAACCGGCTGAAAGCAAACATGCTGCTTCAAGCAGACCCTACTGTTAAATTCGGATTACAGGAATTTGGATTACGCCGCATTTTATACAAACATCTGGAGACCGACAGCCCGTATAATACCTATATATATAAAGGACTTCCTCCTGGTCCTATCCGCATTCCCAGCATACAAGGATTGGAAAGTGTATTAAACTATTCACATCACGACTATCTGTACATGTGTGCCAAAGAAGATTTTTCGGGTACGCACAATTTTGCCCGTACCATGAGCCAGCACCTTGCCAATGCCCGACGTTATCAACAGGCATTGAACCGAAGGAATATCCGGTAAACTTGAGCGGATTGTCTTAAATAATCATTACATTTGCATCACATTTTCAATAATTACAATATGAATTGGAAAAAACTAACTTTATGGCTGGCAGCAGGTTGCCTATCATTGCCCGCTATTGCCCAACAAACAGACACCACCCTCACCTACCGCATCGAAGCAAGCGGCAATCTGTCGGATGGTACGTATGCACCGCTCTGGTTCACAGCCAACCGGTATGGGTTATCCAGCCAGAAACCAAACAGTGGCTACATCCGAGCCGGACTACATTACGGAAAAAAACTGAACCGCCACTGGCGCATCGAAGCAGGACTTGACCTGGCAGGTGCCGCCGATCAAGTTTCCGGTTTTGTTATACAACAAGCGTACGCCGACATCGCGTGGAAATTCCTGCGCCTCAGCATTGGAAGCAAAGAACGCCCGGGTTTCCCACTTACGAAAAATGAAAGACTGAGCAGCGGCATGATGGTAGAAGGACCGAATGCCCGGCCAGTTCCGCAAGTCAGAATAGACATCCCCGAATATGTCACCATCCCTGGTACGGGCAATTGGCTTGCCTTAAAGGGGCATCTTGCTTACGGAGCGTTTACCGACTGGAACTGGCAGGAAGATTTCGCAGCTCCCGAGACCAATTGGGGCAAACATATCCTGTATCACAGCAAGTCGTTGATGTTCCGCATCGGGAACCGTGAAAAGTTTCCGGTAGAGTTCGAACTGGGACTGCTGATGGCTGCACAGTTTGCCGGAGCACAAATGCTGAAGAATGCCGATGGAAGCAGTACGGTCTCTGTAGACATGCCCGGCGGACTGAAAAGTTTCTTTAAGGCATTCATCCCAATGAGCGGAGGAAGCGACACACCTTGGGGCGATCAAGTAAACGTAGAAGGCAACCACTTGGGAAGCTGGAATTTTGCCTTGACCTATTACTTGAATGACTGGCGGTTCCGTGCTTACTTAGACCATTATTTCGATGACCATTCGCAAATGGTATGGCAATACGGACGGTGGAAAGACGGACAGCTAGGCATCGAAATAGACCTGCCGAAGAATCGTTGGTTAAGCGCAATTGTATGGGAAACCATGTCGACCAAACAGCAGACCGGCCCGCTACTGTATGACGAATTTGCCGGAACACTGGGTTATCAGGTCAGTGCATCCGATAATTATTACAACAACTATTGCTATCAGGCATGGCAGCACTGGGGACAAGGTATGGGAAATCCTTTCCTTCCGGGGCCTATTTATAATAAAGACGGAGAAATCACTTTCAAGAGCAACCGCGTGCGTGCCCAGCATTTAGGCATCGAAGGCGACCCAAGTGAGGAATGGAACTGGCGCATACTGATATCGTTTGCACGCCATTGGGGAACCTACCAAACACCGCTGGACAAACAACGCAAACAGTTCAGTTCGCTTTATGAGGTGAGCTATACTCCCCAATGGGCCAAAGGATGGGGCGCAACCGTAGGCGTAGGACTCGACCGCGGAAATTATTTAGGAAACTCTACAGGAGGTATCCTGACAATCCGGAAAACAGGGAAGATATTTTAAGTTTGTGAGTTTTTAAGTTTTGATTGTTAATATGAAAGCCATACATTTATTAATTGCGATGTGTTTCTTCGCCTTGTTCGCTTCTTGCGAGAAAAAGCCTATTGACGAAAACATCGAAGGCATGTGGAAATTGGAACAGTTTACCACCCTTGACGATGGCATTGTCCACCGTGACTGCCAGCGCATCTTTTATAGCATCCAGTTGAAGATTGTACAGATAGCTGAAAAGCAATGCACGCACAAATACGGCACATTCGTCGGACATTTTTACCTGAACGAAGACCATAGCCAGGCAACCATGAAAGATTTCCGTTTCCGTGAATCAACCGGCGACAGCGGTGAAGATGTTCCAGTAGAGCGGCTGCTTCCTTTCGGCATCAACTCACTTGAAACGACCTTCGATGTTTTGAAAGCCGACGGGAAACACCTCGTCCTCCAGTCAGATTACGCCAAACTGGAATTTATCAGTTTCTGATGAACCCCAATAAACAGACTCTAAACGCGCAGGAAAAAGCATCCGATGACTTCATGGCTTGAGGCTTTTTCCTGCGTTTTTCGGTATGTCTGCGAACGGCAAATTAGCGCTGAAAAGAAAAATTATCCTTTTATCCACCATTTCTTACCCTTCCATCCCCAATTTTAGATTCCGAATTTGCTTGCACATTCCAGATTTTTCTTATCTTTGCAACAAACTAATACATCCAACTAATATATCCAATAATGAAAAACAGTAAAGAACTTATGAACCGCGCAGCCGATAACATCCGTATCTTGGCTGCTTCAATGGTAGAAAAAGCTAAATCCGGACACCCGGGTGGCGCTATGGGTGGTGCAGACTTTGTAAATGTACTCTTCTCTGAGTTTTTAGTTTACGACCCTGAAAATCCCCGTTGGGAAGGCAGAGACCGCTTCTTCCTTGACCCAGGACACATGTCGCCGATGCTGTACTCTGTACTGGCGTTGACCGGCAAATTCACCATGGACGAATTGCAACAATTCCGTCAATGGGGAAGCCCTACTCCAGGACATCCTGAAGTAGACGTCATGAGAGGCATCGAAAACACTTCCGGCCCGCTGGGACAAGGACACACATTCGCTGTAGGTGCCGCCATCGCAGCTAAATTCCTGAAAGCACGTTTAGGTGACGTAATGAACCAAACGATTTATGCTTACATCTCAGACGGAGGTGTACAAGAAGAAATCTCACAAGGCTCGGGACGTATCGCCGGACACTTGGGACTGGACAACTTGATTATGTTCTACGACTCGAACGATATCCAGCTGTCTACCGAATGTAAAGACGTAACAGACGAAGATGTAGCCAAGAAATACGAGGCATGGGGCTGGAAAGTCATTACAATCAATGGGAATGACGCTGACGAAATCCGTGCCGCATTGACCGAAGCAAAAGCCGTAACAGGTCAGCCTACCTTGATTATCGGTAAGACCATCATGGGTAAGGGGGCACGTAAGGCAGACAACAGCAGCTACGAACACAACTGCGCTACACACGGCGCGCCGTTGGGAGGTGACGCTTACACCAATACCGTCAAGAACTTGGGTGGCAATCCGGAACAACCGTTCCAAATCTTCCCGGAAGTAGCGGAACTTTACGCAAAACGCCGCGAAGAACTGAAAGCCATCGTAGGCGAACGCTATGCGGCTAAAGCAGAATGGGCAAAGGCTAATCCGGAACTGGCTGCCAAGATGGAATACTGGTTCTCTGGCAAAGCTCCTCAAGTAAACTGGGACGCTATCCAGCAAAAAGCAGGTTCGGCTACACGTGGTGCTTCGGCTACTGTGCTCGGCGCATTGGCAGAACAAGTAGAAAACATGGTTTGCGCATCTGCCGACTTGTCTAACTCTGATAAGACCGACGGTTTCTTGAAAAAGACACATGCCTTTACGAAAAACGACTTCAGCGGCGCATTCTTCCAAGCAGGTGTATCAGAATTGACCATGGCATGCTGCTGCATCGGTATGGCATTGCACGGAGGCGTTATCCCCGCATGCGGTACCTTCTTTGTATTCTCCGACTACATGAAACCAGCTGTACGTATGGCTGCCCTGATGGAAACTCCTGTGAAGTTCATTTGGACACACGACGCATTCCGTGTAGGCGAAGACGGACCTACTCATGAACCGGTAGAACAAGAAGCACAAATCCGCTTGATGGAGAAACTGAAAAACCACAAGGGACACAACTCAATGTTGGTTCTCCGCCCGGCAGATTGCGAAGAGACTACTCAGGCATGGAAGCTGGCAATGGAAAACACGACCACTCCTACTGCACTGATTTTCTCTCGCCAGAATATTGCCAACTTGCCCGAAGGAAACGATTATACCCAGACAGCCAAAGGCGCTTATGTCGTAGCCGGCTCTGACGAAAACCCGGATGTTATCCTGCTGGCTTCAGGTTCGGAAGTATCTACTTTGGTAGCCGGAACTGAACTACTCCGTAAAGATGGCATCAAGGTGCGTATCGTTTCTGTTCCTTCGGAAGGACTGTTCCGCAGCCAAAGCAAAGAATATCAGGACAGCGTCCTTCCTGCCGGAGTAAAGAAATTCGGTCTGACAGCCGGACTGCCTGTAAATCTGCTTGGACTGGTAGGCACTGACGGAAAGATTTGGGGATTGGAATCATTCGGTTTCTCGGCTCCGTACAAGGTTTTGGACGAAAAGCTGGGCTTCACAGCCGAAAACGTATACAACCAAGTAAAAGCCATGTTCTAATATGAAACTGATAGGATTGGCTTCCGACCATGCCGGCTTTGCATTGAAACAATATGTAAAGCAATGGCTCGAAGCAAAAGGTTGGGAATATAAAGACTTCGGCACATATACTGCCGACAGTTGCGACTACGCAGACTTTGCACACCCGTTGGCACTTGCCGTAGAAGCGGGCGAATGTTATCCGGGTATTGCAATCTGTGGCAGCGGAGAAGGCATCAGCATGACTCTGAACAAACATCAGGGCATACGTGCCGCACTTTGCTGGATTCCGGAGATTTCCCACTTGGCACGCCAGCATAATGATGCCAACGTTTTGGTAATGCCTGGACGTTTCATTGACAACGAGATGGCGGACAAAATTATGACCGAATTCTTCAACACTGCTTTTGAAGGAGGACGTCACCAAAAACGCATCGATAAAATGCCGGTCCACTAACCGGTACCTTTTAAAAATGCGGATTAACGCAGGCTTTCGCAGCATAGAATAACTAACTGCCCAATCTGCGTTAATCCGCATTTTATTTAGAAGCTGTTTTGAATTTATCGTGCGATGATTTGGGATGAGTTTTTGAGGCATTTTCGCTTCTGTGATGAGGAAGATAGCGGGCTATCTGACGAAGAACAGGAGC
>NZ_NFJG01000016.1:0-48886 GCF_002159755.1 Bacteroides sp. An269 | reverse complement strand
CGCTCCTGTTCTTCGTCAGATAGCCCGCTATCTTCCTCATCACAGAAGCGAAAATGCCTCAAAAACTCATCCCAAATCATCGCACGATAAATTCAAAACAGCTTCTTATGACGGATCAGTCTGAAGAACCAATACTGAAGAATCTGCTTGTTTTTATATTATTCATCGCCATATATGGATTCTTTACCAAATGTTCACGCGTTTTTCCGGAGCTACGTAAAGTGGATCGTTCGAAGTGATGTTGAAAGCATCATACCAAGCCTGGATATGAGGCAGGGCACCGTTTACACGCCATTCGCCCAACGAGTGAGGATCGCTCTTGGTATATACACGAATCTGTTCGTCGCGGATGTTTCCTGCCCATAACGTAGCATAGGCAATGAAGAAACGTTGTGCAGGTGTAAAGCCGTTTTTATCTTCCAACGGGGCATCTTTTGTGGCGTTTTGGAATGCCAGGTATGCGATGTTCAAACCTCCGTGGTCGGCAAGGTTTTCACCCAAGGTGAGCTGGCCGTTTCCGTGTAATCCCGGAAGTACTTCGATGTTGTTGAAGAAGTCCACCATTACTTGTGCACGTTCTTTGAAGCGGTCGGCATCTCCTGCTGCCCACCAGTCTTTCAGATTGCCTTCCTTGTCGAACTGACGTCCTTGATCATCGAATCCGTGAGTCATTTCGTGTCCGATTACTACGCCGATAGCACCGTAGTTGGCAGCATCATCGGCTTCCATGTTAAAGAATGGTGGTTGAAGGATTGCTGCCGGGAAGCAGATTTCGTTAGTAGAGGGATTGTAGTAAGCATTGACAGTTTGCGGTGTCATCAGCCATTCATCGCGGTCGACTGGTTTTCCCAAACGGGATATCATGTCGTTGAAGCCCCAGGCAGCAGCACGGCATACGTTTGCCCAATACGAGTCTTTCTGGATTTCAAGTGCTGAATAGTCTTTCCACTTGTCGGGATAACCCACTTTCACGCGGAAAGCATCCAGTTTTTCATGGGCACGCATTTTGGTGCTGTCGCTCATCCATTCTTGTGCATCGATGCGCTGTCCCAGTGCTGTTTGCAGGTTTTTTACGAGGTTGACCATACGTTCCTTGGCTGCAGCAGGGAAATATTTTTCGACATACATTTCGCCTACCAATTCACCCAATAAACCATCGACGCTATTAACGGCACGTTTCCAGCGTGGTTGATTGGCTTGTCGTCCGGACATCACTTTACCATAGAAGTCGAAGCGTGCAGTCACGAAATCATCACTCAATGTGGGAGCTGCAGCGTCAAGCAGGTTGTATTCCAAGTATGAAATGCTTTTGGAGAGCGGCAGGGTATTGATGAGCTTCGCTACTTCCTGAATGGGTTCTATTTGTTCTACGTTCAGTTCGGCAGGTGCTTCGATACCCAAAGCCTTCATAAAGGCATCCCAGTCAATGCCGGAAATCTGCTTCTTGAGTTCGGCATATGTCATTTTGTGGTAATTGGCTTCGGGGTCACGCAGTTCGGTTGCACTTTTCGATACTTTGGCAATGGCAGTTTCTATTTCCATTACGTCTGCTACCTTCTGTTGTGCATCGGTTTCAGTAAATCCGGCAAGGGTGAAAAGTTTTGTAATGTATTTTTTGTATTGCTCGCGGATGTTTTGGGTGATGCTGTCATTGTCGAGGTAATATTCTTTTTCGCCCAAGTTGATGCCGCCTTGTCCCATCTGGAAGATGTTCAGCACACTGTTTTTGGGATCGGCATAAACGTAGTAGCTGAAGAAAGTGCTTATACCTGCTGTACGTCGCATCTCGACTGCCATCGGGATGACCTGGCTTTTGTCAGTAAGTGCGGCTATTTTTTCAAGCATAGGTTTCACTGGTTCGCATCCTTGCTTGTTCAGTGTCACACTGTCCATTGCCATATTATAAAGGTCACCGATTTTCTGTGCGGCGGTTCCAGGTTCGTTTTGTTTGGCTGCAAGTTCTTCAATCAGCCCGCGCAGCTGCTTCTGATTGTTTTCTGCCAGTTGGTCGAATGTGCCGTAGCGTGAATATTCAGCGGTTAGCGGGTGTGCGTCGTTCCATCCTCCGCAGGCATAACGGAAGAAATCGGTACCGGCGGATACGGTAGTGTCCATATTCGCCAAATCAATGCCCGAAGTGTTCGTGGCATTCTTTTGTCCGGTGCAGCCGGCCATTGCCAGTGTGGCAAAAGCGGCTACTGCTACATAATGTTTTGTTTTCATATTGCTATTTTGTTTAAAAACTTAGTTTTGTCTTTATCATTACGAGTAAAAGAATTATGGGGGTGTTTTCCCTGTCAAGTGTAGGTTGAGAATTTATTTCAGTTCTTCCAGTTCAAGTGAAATGGTTTCCCATTCGGTCTCCGCTGCGGCTATCTGCTCTTTCAGTTTCTGATGTTCCTGGTAGAGTGACATGTCGGCTGCACCTTCGGGTGTTGCCATACGGTTTTCGAGTGCCGACACCTGCTGTTCCATTTTTTCGATAGATGTTTCCAGTTCTGCTACCTGTTTTTCCAGCTTGCGTATCTTGCGTGTTTGTTCTCGTTGGGCTTCGTAAGAAAGTTTGCCTTCACTGGGAGGGTCTTTTTCTTCCTTTTTCTTTACACCTTCGGATGTAGATGCGGAGAGATGAAGTTCATTCAGATTTTCTATTTTTTTCTTCTGTAAGAAATCGTATATGCCGCCGATGTGTTCTTTCACCAGTCCTCCGCCGAATTCGTAGACTTTGGTCACCAGTCCGTCGAGAAACTCACGGTCGTGCGAAACGACTATCACAGTGCCGTCGAATTCGCGTATGGCTTCTTTGAGTACATCTTTCGAGCGCATATCAAGGTGGTTGGTAGGTTCGTCGAGAATAAGCAGGTTGACCGGTTCGAGCAAGAGGCGTATCATTGCCAACCGGCTTCTTTCTCCTCCCGAAAGCACTTTTACTTTTTTGTCGGAAGCTTCGCCTCCGAACATAAATGCGCCCAGGATATCGCGTATCTTCAGGCGTATGTCTCCTTTTGCCACGCGGTCGATGGTATCGAATACGGTCAGGTTCTCGTCAAGTAGTTGTGCCTGGTTTTGGGCAAAATAGCCGATTTGCACGTTGTGTCCGATGGTGAGTTTTCCTTCATAGGGTATTTCGTCCATGATGCACTTGACGAGTGTGGATTTTCCTTCGCCGTTCTTGCCCACGAATGCTATTTTTTCACCTCGATGGATGGTAAGGTTCACATCGTGGAATACCACATGGGAACCGTACGCTTTCTTCAGGTTTTCGCATATCACGGGATAATTGCCCGAGCGGATGGCGGGTGGGAACTTGAGGTGTAAGGATGAGTTGTCTTCTTCGTCCACTTCGACAGGTACGATTTTTTCGAGTTGCTTGATGCGGCTCTGCACCTGTACTGCCTTAGTCGCCTTATAACGGAAACGTTCAATGAAGTCTTCAGTGTCTTTTATTTCTTTCTGTTGGTTTTCGTAGGCACGGAGTTGCTGTTCACGTCGTTCTTTGCGGAGGACAACGAACTGGTCGTAAGGTACCCGATAATCATAGATATGTCCGCACGATATTTCGATAGTGCGATTGGTGACATTGTTGATGAAAGCCCGGTCATGGCTGACCAGTACTACGGCTCCCAGTTCCATTTTCAAGAATCCTTCCAGCCACTGAATGCTCTCGATGTCAAGATGATTGGTAGGCTCGTCAAGCAGAAGCACGTCTGGATGGCGCAAAAGCAGTTTGGCAAGCTCGATGCGCATACGCCATCCTCCGCTGAACTCACTGGTAGGACGGTCGAAATCAGAACGGGCAAAGCCCAAGCCCACCAAGGTGCGTTCCAGCTCAGCCTGGTAATTATTGCCTCCCATCATTTGAAAACGTTCGTTTTCGTGTGTAAAACGGTCTATCAGTCCGTGATAGTCTGGCGAGTCATAATCGGTACGGTCTGAAAGTTCCTGGTTCATCTGTTCCAGGTGTTTTTTCATTTCGAAGATATGTTCGAATGCCATTTCTGCTTCGGCACGTACCGTACGTGTATCGCTCAGCACCATAACCTGGGGCAGATAACCGATGGTAACTCCGCGCTGTACCGCTACTGTGCCTTCGGTGGGACGTTGCATGCCGGCAAGTATTTTCAATAAGGTAGACTTGCCTGCACCGTTCTTGCCTACCAGGGCAATGCGGTCTTTCTTGTTGATAACAAACGATACATCTTTGAACAATGGAGTTACTCCGAATTCCACTTTCAAACCTTCTATAGAAATCATATAAATGCCTAGTCCTTTAGTTCTTGAGTTTGTAAGTCCTTAAGTCTTTTCGTTTTGCAAGCTAAACTTAAAAATTCAAAAACTTAAGAACTTACAAATTCATCTACTCATTATTCAGTATAGCGTTCGATGGTCTGTTCGCGGTCGGGACCTACTGATACGATTTTGATGGGAGTACCCAACTGGTCTTCAAGGAAGGAAATGTAGGCGTTGAATTCTTCGGGGAATTCGTCTTCACTAGTCATCTTGGTCATATCGGTCTGCCAGCCGGGCATTTCTACATATACCGGCTCTACACCTTCGGTGATATCGTAGGGGAAATAGTCGATTTCTTCTCCGTTCACTTTGTATGCTACACAAGCTTTCACGATGGGGAAGGCATCGAGTACATCACTCTTCATCAGGATAAGCTGGGTGACTCCGTTGACCATAATGGCATAACGCAATGCTACGAGGTCGACCCATCCACAACGGCGTTCGCGTCCGGTCACTGCCCCATATTCATGTCCAAGGTCGCGGATAGTTTTTCCGGTTTCATCGAACAGTTCGGTAGGGAATGGTCCGGCTCCTACGCGGGTACAATAAGCTTTCATGATGCCATATACTTCGCCAATTCGGTTGGGTGCCAGTCCCAGTCCCGTGCAGGCTCCGGCGCAAATCGTATTGGAAGAAGTAACAAACGGATACGAACCGAAATCAACATCAAGCATCGTACCTTGCGCACCTTCGCACAACACACTCTTGCCTTCATTCAGGAGGCGGTTTATTTCGTGTTCGCTATCCACCAAGTGGAACTGGCGCAGGTATTCGATACCTTCCATCCATTGTTTTTCGGCTTCGGTTATATCATACGAATAGTTCAGGCTTTGGAGAATTTTTTCGTGACGTGCTTTGGCAGCTGCGTATTTCTCGTCAAATCCATGCAGGATGTCGCCTACACGCAGACCGTTGCGGCTCACCTTGTCGGTATATGTCGGTCCGATACCTTTTCCGGTGGTGCCTACTTTCGATGCTCCCTTGGCAGCTTCATATGCTGCATCCAGCACCCGGTGGGTAGGTAAGATGAGGTGTGCCTTTTTCGAAATGTGCAGGCGTTCTTTCAGCGGATGTCCGCTTGCTTCAAGTGCTTCTGCCTCGCTCTTGAATAAAGCTGGGTCCAGCACCACGCCATTACCGATGATATTGACTTTATCGCCTTGGAATATCCCTGACGGAATAGAACGGAGTACATATTTTTGACCTTCAAATTCCAGTGTATGACCGGCATTAGGTCCTCCTTGGAAACGAGCAACAACATCATAACGCGGGGTCAGTACATCTACGACCTTCCCTTTACCTTCATCGCCCCATTGCAAACCTAACAATACATCTACTTTCATATAATCTAATTTTTAAGTTTTTGAAATTTTTCTTCTTTTCGCTACCATACACTTGTTGCATAGCCCGTATATATATAAGGAGTAGTGAGAGGCATGAAAACCTTTCAGTTTGGTATCTACGATGGCTTGTTTCAAGGTTTCATCTTCGAACTCGGAAACCTTGCCGCACGAAGTGCAGATCATGTGATGGTGAGTCTCGTTGTTGTACGAACGTTCATACTGCGATGTATTGCCGAACTGGTGCTTGATGACCAGTCCTGCATCAATCAGTAAGATAATCGTATTGTATAGCGTGGCACGGCTGACACGGAAACGTTCTTTTTCTGCCATATATGAATATAGCATCTCGATGTCGAAATGTCCTTTGATGGTATAAATCGTGTCGAGAATGGCATATCGTTCGGGTGTCTTGCGATGCCCGTTCTTCTGCAAATAATCAGTCAGAATCTGTTTTACCTTTTCTTTTATATTTTCTTCCATCCGCTCAGTCTCTTTCTGGGTCAAAGGTAATCTTTTTTACGTAATTTAGAAAGGCTACAAAGAAAAATTTCTATAAGAAACTGTCTTGAATTTATCATGTGCTGATTTGGGATGAGTTTTTAAGGCATTTCCGCTTCTGTAACTGGCGTTTTCTTTACCGGCTTTAACTTCTGCAAGTCCCGTATCATTCTTCTTTGTTTTTCTGTAGAGTGAACACGAATTCCAGTCCTCCACTCGGATTGTTCTTGGCGAAAATGGTTCCTCCGTGGAAGAGTACGGCGTTTTTTACGATGGCAAGTCCCAGTCCAGTGCCTCCAAGCTTGCGCGAGCGTCCCTTGTCTATCCGGTAGAAACGTTCGAAGATGCGGTTCAGGTGTTCTTCGGGTACGCCTACTCCTGTATCGGAAAAGCTGAAATAGTAGTATTTCTCGTCTTCGCGGAAACAGTTGATGCGGACGGTCACACCGGTTCCTGCGTATGCAATGGCGTTGTCCATCAGGTTACGGAAGATGGAATAGAGGAGCGAACTGTTTCCGTTGATGATAAGTCCGTAGGGCACTTTGTTGATGACCGTGATGTGTTTTTCTTCCAATGCCAGTGCCAGCTCGTTCAGCATATTCTTCAGCATCAGGCTCAGGTTTACCTGTTCGCGTTCTACCAGGTTCGGGGCTTCATCCATGCGTGTCAGCACCGAGATGTCACGCAGCAGGACGGTGAGTCGGTTGCTTTGCGCATAGCTTCGTTCGAGGAATGCCTGCATTGTTGCCGGAGGCAGGTTGGGGGTGTTTAGTATTGTTTCCAGGTATCCCTGTATGCTGCTGACTGGTGTCTTCAGTTCATGGGCGATGTTTTGGGTGAGTTGCCGCTTCAGGCGTGCCTGTTGTTCTTCCTGTGAGATGTCGTTGATGGATATTTCGAATGAGTGATCTTGGAAAATGATGCATTCTACCGAAAAAGAACGTCCGTTCTTGTCCACATGAAGCGATAGTTTTTTCTCTTCTTTGCTGAAGTTTCCGTCGTTGCGGTTCAAAAAGTCGGTAATGGGATGCAGTTCGGCAATGTTGAACACTTCTTCGGTCGAGGTCAGGTTGTGGTCGGAGATCGTGTTGGCATATTGGGTAAAAAGGTTGTTTACCAGTATTTCTTTTCGCTCGCGGGTGAAGACCCCCAATCCTTCATGTGAGGTTTGCAGGTGCGATATCAGTTTCTCGCGTTCGATATACAGAGCTTCTTTGGCACGGTGCAGGCGCTGGTATATCTTGATGATGTGTTGGGAGATTTCGCCCAGTTCGTTTTTGGGGAACGATTCAGAAATGTCGATCGGTTCGTTGCGGTCGGCACGTAGGGCGAATTGTTGCAGTCGGGTGATGGACATCCCCAACTTTCGGGTGTAGCGGTAGAACAGGATGACCAGCATCAGGCTGATGGTCAGTGTAAACCATACGAATTCCGAGTCGGCTTTGAGGTGCTTGCTTAGGCTTACGTTGTAGGGCAGTGCTGAGCGGATGATGAGTTGTTGTGAAGGATAATAGTGTGCCGAATAGAAATATTCTTGCCCTTCGATGCTGGCAGAGATGCGGTTGATGTCATAGCCGCTTCCATACATCAGTGCGTCTTGCACCTCTTTACGGGTACGGTGGTTCTCAAACTTGCTTACATCGGGTTGGATGTTGTCGTATATCACTTTACCTTGGGTGGTAATGATGGTTACACGGATATCGGGAATGATATGGGTAACAACGTATTGTTGCAATGAATCGGTATCGAGGGACTTGCACGAGGTGATGAAGTCATACATCCGGTTATTGTAATTCTGTAATTGCATGTTCAGCAAATCGCTCTTGTATGCTTTTTCACGCTGGTATTGAAAAACGAGGAAGCACGTCGCGAAGATGACGAACAGCAGGATGACCGACAGGAAAAGCCGTTTACTGAACGGTAACAGACGGTATATCAGTTTAGTCATAAGCTTTTTTTTAGGTACTAGTTGACTAGGTACTAGGTAGCTAGGCTCTAGATACATCGGCAGAATTGTTTAAACCTAGTACCTGATTCCTAGTGTCTGAAAATAATTTATTCGCATTCGAAGCAATAGCCGTATCCCAGACGGGTAACGATATGTTTGCCGTATTCGCCGATTTTCTTGCGCAGGCGGGTGATGTTAACGTCTATCGTGCGGTCGAGCACGTACACCTCATCGTTCCACACCTTCGAGAGGATGTCCTCGCGAGAGAACACACGTCCTGAGTTTTGGAGCAGCAGCAGTAGGATTTCGAACTCTTTCTTGGTGAGTGAAACTTCTTCGCCGTTGATTGTCACCTTTTTCTGTGGCACATTGATGACCAGTCCCTTGTATTGCAGTTCTTCACTGTCTTTCAGCTGGAGGTTGGCGGTGCGGCGCAATACGGCTTTCACGCGCATGATGACTTCGCGTAGCGAGAATGGCTTCGAGATATAGTCGTCAGCACCTAGGTTGAAGCCCGTGATGGTATCGTTTTCCGTGTCTTTGGCGGTAATGAAAATGATGGGGATGTTGGCGGTGTCTTTGTCTGCCTTCAGCATGCGCGCCATCTTGAATCCGGAAATTTCGCCCATCATCACGTCCAGCAGCAACAGGTTGTATTGCGTAAGGTCCAGTTTCAGGGCCTCTTCTGCCGAGTTGGCAGTATCGACTTTGTAACCCTCCATTTCGAGGTTGAACTTCAGGATTTCGCACAAATCGTCTTCATCGTCTACTACAAGGATTCGGTATTCGTTCATGGTTCTGTTTTTTTAGTTAATAATTAATAGTTAATAATTAATAGGGTATAATGGCGATATTTGCCTTTATTAACTATTAATTGTTAATTATTAATTAATAGAAAATCTGTGTAATCTGTGGTGAAAAATTCACTTGCAAAGATGAGGCTTTCTTGTTTCGGTATTGTGAAATAGGTATTACAATCCGGTTACAAAGTAGGGCGGGTAAACTCTCCGGCAATGGGACGGCTCAGCTCGTTGCGCACCTGTTGCGGGGTAAGCCCGTGCCCTAACAGGAACATCAGTTTGGTGAGCACACTTTCTACAGTCGAGTCGTATCCGCTGATGACGCCCGCGTCCAGCAGGTGCAGGCCGGTTTCGTAGCGTGCCATTTCCACCATGCCTGTAGGGCATTGCGAGATGTTGACGATAATGATGCCGCGCTCCGTAGCTTCTTTCAGCAGGCGGATGAACCAGGGCTTTTGCGGGGCATTGCCCGAGCCGTAGGTCTTCAGCACCACAGCCTTCAGTCCCGGGGTGCGTAAGACGCCCTGTACGATGTTTTCCTGTATGCCGGGGAAGATGGTGAGGATGATGACATTGGTGTCGAACACGAAGTGGGGGTGCATCGGCACATCGGGATGCGCTTTGCGGATGCGGTCGTATTCATACTTGATGTGGATGCCTGCCGTAGCGAGCGGGGGATAGTTGTACGAGCGGAAAGCGTTGAAGTTCTCGGCGTTGATTTTCGTCGTGCGGTTTCCGCGCAGCAGCAGGTTTTCGAAGAAGATGCACACTTCGGGCACCACTGCCGTACCGTCGGGATGCTTTGCTGCGGCAATCTCGATAGAGGTTATCAGGTTTTCTTTTCCGTCGGTGCGCAGCACGCCGATGGGCAGCTGGCTTCCTGTCAGGATGACCGGTTTGCTCAGGTTTTCCAGCATGAAGCTTAGTGCAGATGCCGTATATGCCATGGTGTCCGTTCCGTGCAGGATGACGAATCCGTCGAAGTTATCGTAATTGTATTGGATAATCTTGACCAGTTTTGCCCACAGTGCCGGTTCCATGTCCGATGAGTCGATGGGTGGGGTGAACTGGTACGAAGATATCCGGTAGTTGAACCGCCGCAGTTCGGGCACGTTTTCCTGAAGCTGGTCGAAGTTAAAGGCTTCCAAAGCCCCTGTTTCGGGGTTTTCTATCATACCGATGGTTCCGCCGGTATATATAAGGAGTACGGATGGATAGTCGGACTTAATCATAATTCGTGTCTGTTTTGTGCATGCAAAGGTACGAAATAGCGTGCGAAATCCGAAATGTTTTCTATGGTAAATAACAAAATGTTTGCCTTTGAGTGAGGAATTGAAAGCCCAGATGGGTATTATTGTGGCTAATTGATAGCTTATATCTCAGTCAGCTAAATTTGTAAATCAGTGTAGACAAGAAATGAATTTGTAATTCCGGATAGAATCATAGCAAGGCGCATCCGGTTGCGGAAGCCTGCGGATAGAGGTGCGTCGGCAACGCATATAGGTCCATCCGCTGTAAGATTATTAATCTTCAGGCTGCAAGATTATTAATCTTACAAGCGGAAGATTATTAATCTTACACCAGACGAGGTTGTCCCGTGTCTTGGGCAAAATGCGGATATTCATTAAAAATATTTCTTTGCCTGCACACTCCACGTGCAGACAAAATCAGGATGAACCATATAACAGACCTGATAACTTGCCGGCGGAAAAGATTTGTATGCACCAGCAACAAAATCCCCTTGCTGCTGAAGATGAAAAGGCATGACACGCAAGTGTTCCCTGAAATCGACTTCTTCTTCTCCCATCAGCTTGTAGAGCGTTTCCTTTGCCGACCAGTGCAAGAGCATATAATATAAGGTGGAGGTACGTGAATCTCCGGCAAACCCTTTTACCGCTTCCGTCTCTCCGTCCAGCTCTTCGGCACACATGAAACGGCCGGCAATCCTCAATACCCGGTCTGCCACCTGCTCGATATCCACTCCTACTTCGGCAGACGGATGCAGTGCTACAGCCACATACCCCCTGGTGTGAGAAATCGAAAGCCGATAGCTCTGGTCTGTAAGGAAAGGTTTGCCCGAAGGAAAATGCCCGACCTGTTTCTCTTCACCGCACAATGCCTTAAGCAATACACGCACCGCAAGATACTCGGTACGGCGTGACTCTGCACGCAGTGCGGACAGTTCAGCATCGTAAGGCAATGAGTCACCCAACATCGCACGCAACTCTCCGCCGGTTTCTTCCACCTTCCAGATGGCAAACACAGCGCCATCGCTTTTCCAACTCTTAAACAGCGACATTCTTCCGGGTTACTTTTACTTTCACAATACGATGGGCATTCATCTGAAGCACTTCGAACACAAAATCCTTGCAACGGATAATCTCATGCAGTGCCGGGAACTCTCCTTTCAGTTCGAGCACCAGTCCTGCCAAAGTATCGGCATCGCCAGCCAGCTCTTCGAAATCATCCGGGTCGACATCCAATATCTTATAGAAATCGGACAGCAACGTTTTCCCCTCAAAAACATACACGTTATCCGAAACCTTTACATAGCTGCGTTCTTCTTCGTCATATTCATCATTGATTTCCCCAACGATTTCCTCGATAATGTCTTCCATCGTGACCAGCCCCGATGTACCTCCAAATTCGTCCACCACAATCGCTATATGGATCTTGTTTGCCTGAAAATCACGCAACAGGTCATCAATCATCTTGGTCTCGGGCACGAAATAGGCAGGCCGTATCAAGTTCTGCCACTTGAAAGTGTCGTCTTTTTCCAAGTAGGGCAACAAATCCTTAATATACAGAATGCCCTTTATATTATCGCGCGATTCTTCATAAACGGGGATACGGGAGTATGCATTGTCCACCACACACCTGATGACTTCCGAAAACGGGGTGCCGATTTCCAAATCTACCATATCCAGCCGCGAAGTCATTACCTCTTTTGCCGTTTCCTCTCCGAAACGGATGATGCCTTCCAGCATATTGCTTTCTTCCGAAATCTCACGTTTGTCGGTCAGCTCCAAGGCTTGCGAAAGTTCGTCCACAGAAAGGCCGGTCTTTTTATGCTTCTGCGCCATCCTGTTCACAAAAAAGGCAGAACGTACCAGAATGTCTGAAAAGGGACGGAAAACCCTACGCAGGAAGACAATGAGAGGCGCTACTTTCCGGCAGAACCCCAACGAATCTTGTGCCGAATAGATGCGAGGCATAATCTCGCCGAACAATAACAGCAGGAATGTCAAGACGATGACACAAAAGACCAGCCGCAACCCCTCTGCCTCTTCCCCACGCATCACATCGGAAAAGAAGAAAGCCCCCAGCACGACAATCGTCACATTGACGAAATGATTGGATATCAGAATCGTTGCAAGCAGACGTTCCGAGTCGTCCAGCAACTTACGGATACGCTTGTCGGCCGCCGATTTTTCTTCATCCACTTCTTCCCTGTCGTTTTCAGACAAGGAGAAGAAAGCTATCTCCGAAGCCGAGACAAGACCGGACACACACAATAACAACACAGCCAGCACAGCAGCTGCCAACGCTCCTACGGAAGGAGATGCAAACGTGAAGCCGCTACACCACTCTTCAATGATAGATAAACACGAGTCAGGATCCAAAACAAAAAATTTTAGTTAAACATCAGGTTTATATGCCATCGGTCAGAAAGGCAAATCATCAGAAGTGCCAGCCTGCTGCGCCGAAACACTCGCCTGCTGTGCCGCAGCAGGCTGGGAAGGGGCGGTTGCCGGCTGGGGAGAACGCGGAGTCAGCATCTCCATATTATCGGCAAAGATTTCCACCACATAACGCTTGATGCCGTTCTGGTCGTCATACGAGCGCGAGCGTATCTTTCCTTCAATATAAAGTTTGTCCCCCTTGTGTACATATTTCTCGGCAGTCTCTGCCAGTCCGCGCCACAACACGATGTTATGCCACTCCGTACGTTCGGGCACCTGCGTGCCGTTTGCCAATGTATAGGCTCTGTCTGTAGTGGCCAAAGGGAAAGCGGCTACCGCCACCCCATTATCCAAATAGCGTACATCCGGGTCTTTCCCGACATTTCCAATCAATTGCACTTTATTCAATGACATATCTAAATCGTTTACTGATTATTTGGTTTCAAAATTACAGAAAAAAAACGAGATATCAAACGCGGAACCGCAAATTTGTGCAAATCGCCGACCGGGACGCATTGGAACGCCCCCTGCGGCATCCCCCCCGGGGCGATGCGCACTACATAACAGTCGGCATAAATCACCCGATGTGACAAGACATGCTTCACCTGCTTTGCCACCAACCGCACAGACAAGATTTCGCATTCCGCAAAAAGCTGCCTGTATGCCGGCAGCACGCATACCTCTTCTTCTTCCATCGCCCGTCCGGTTTCTATCAACGGGAACTCATACAGGTTGTGCCAGATATCCCCCGCCTCCCGCTTGTGCAAGAAGGTATCCCCGCCGGCATCTATATAAAAATAAAGGAAATACCGGTTGCTCACTTTGGTTTTGTGCTGCTTGCGCGGAAGCACATCCACCAATCCTTTCTGCAATGCCACACAGCTGTCTGCCAACGGACAGAACATGCACGAAGGGGATGAGGGCACGCACTGCAAGGCTCCAAAGTCCATTATTGCCTGGTTGTACAGGGCAGGAGCAGACTTTTCGAGCAACTCTCCAGCCAATGCCGCATAAAGTTTCTTGCCTTGCGTGGTGTCAATCGGTTCTTCTACCCCCAGCCAGCGTGAAAGCACCCTGTACACATTGCCGTCGACCACGGCACAAGGCATACCGTAGGCAAACGAGCAAATGGCGGCGGCGGTATAATCGCCCACTCCTTTCAATTTACGTACCTCTTCGTAAGTATCCGGGAAAGTCCCGCGCGCAGCTATTGAACGTGCCGCCTCGTGCAGGTTCCTTGCCCGTGAATAATAGCCCAACCCCTGCCAATATTTCATCACTTCGTCTTCACCGGCCGCAGCCAAAGCAAACACGTCCGGAAACCGCCGGATAAAACGGCAGTAATAATCGTACCCCTGTACCACACGCGTCTGCTGGAGTATGATTTCAGATATCCATATTTTATAAGGGTCTTTCGTGTCCCTCCACGGCAAATCCCGCTTGTTCTCCTCATACCAATGTATCAAGGTTTCACCGAACCGATTCATAACTTTTCCATTGCTTTTGATTAAAAACACTAAAAACATCTGCAAAATTACAGGTTTTAAGGATGCTTGAAACAGTTTTTTAAAATTTTGTTCGAAAGAAATTTTTCCATAAGCGAGAAAAGCTATATATTTGCAATCCAAAAAATTAAGATAACGTATAACAATAATTATTAGCGAAATGACTAAAGCAGAGATTGTAAACGAAATTGCCAAAAGCACCGGCATTGACAAGCAAACGGTACTCACTACGCTGGAAGCATTTATGGATTCAGTAAAGACGTCATTATCAAATGATGAAAACGTATACCTCCGTGGATTCGGCAGTTTCATCGTGAAGAAAAGAGCGCAGAAGACTGCCCGGAACATTTCAAAAAATACGACCATCATCATTCCGGAACACAACATTCCGGCATTTAAGCCAGCAAAGACGTTTACTCTTTCAGTAAAGAAATAATTAACATTAGTATTAACCCTATAAAATTTTGAAGCTATGCCAAGCGGAAAGAAAAGAAAAAGACATAAAATGTCAACTCACAAACGTAAAAAAAGACTGAGAAAGAACAGACACAAAAGCAAAAAATAATTGTTAGTCTGTCCGACTTCAATAAAGAACAAACTTGCAAAGCTCCTTCATAGTCTTTCAGGTTTGTTCTTTGTGTATTGAGAATCTTTTGTTTCAAAAAAAGTATTAACCCGTAAACTAAGTATAACAAGTGACAAGCGAATTAGTAGTAGATGTACAGCCGAAGGAAATCTCCATAGCTCTGCTGGAAGACAAGAACCTGGTAGAGTTCCAGAAAGAAGAAAGAAACCTTTCCTTTTCCGTCGGCAATATGTACGTGGGCAAAGTCAGAAAGCTGATGCCCGGACTGAACGCCTGCTTCATAGATGTCGGTTTCGAAAAAGACGCTTTCCTTCATTACTTAGACCTCGGACCTCAATTTCTTTCTTACCAGAAGTATCTGAAACAAGTTATCAGCGACCGAAAGAAGCTTTATCCCATATCGAAGGCATCCATGCTGCCCGATATTGAAAAGGACGGAAGCATCTCGAACGTCCTGCAACAAGGACAAGAGGTTATCGTACAAATTGTCAAAGAACCCATTTCCACCAAAGGACCGAGACTGACCTGCGAATTGTCGTTCGCCGGCAGATACCTGGTACTGATCCCGTTCAATGATAAAGTGTCGGTATCGCAAAAAATCAAGTCGAGCGAAGAACGCGCACGCCTGAAACAATTGCTGCAAAGCATCAAGCCGAAAAACTTCGGCGTCATCGTACGCACGGTGGCAGAAGGGAAGCGCGTGGCTGAACTGGACGCCGAACTGAAAGTATTGCTGAAACACTGGGAAGAGACCATCACAAAAGTACAAAAGGCAACCAAAATGCCTACACTGGTCTACGAAGAGACAAGCCGCACGGTAGCCATGCTGCGCGACCTGTTCAACCCTTCGTACGAAAACATCTACGTGAACGACGAGACCGTTTACAATGAAGTAAAGAATTATGTAGCCCTGATAGCCCCCGAACGTGTGGGTATTGTCAAGCTATACAAAGGCCAGCTTCCCATTTTTGATAACTTTGCCATCACCAAACAAATCAAGTCATCGTTCGGCAAAACCGTTTCTTATAAAAGCGGGGCTTATCTGATTATCGAACATACCGAAGCGCTGCACGTAGTGGACGTGAACAGCGGTAACCGTTCGAAATCTGCCAACGGACAAGAAGCCAATGCCCTCGATGTGAACTTGGGCGCAGCCGATGAGTTGGCGCGCCAACTCCGATTAAGAGATATGGGAGGAATCATCGTTGTCGACTTTATCGACATGAATCTTGCCGAGAACCGTCAGAAACTGTACGAGCGTATGTGCCAGAACATGCAAAAAGACCGTGCCAAGCATAACATTCTGCCCCTCAGCAAATTCGGTCTGATGCAGATAACGCGCCAGCGCGTGCGTCCGGCAATGGATGTGGCTACTGATGAAGACTGCCCCACCTGCTTCGGCAAAGGAAAGATAAAGCCTTCCATCCTGTTTACAGATACACTGGAAAGCAAAATTGACTACTTGGTCAATAAGTTGAAGGTCAAGAAATTTACATTGCACATCCACCCCTACGTGGCTGCTTACATCAACCAAGGCATCATGTCGCTCAAGCGGAAGTGGCAGATGAAATACGGCTTCGGAATCAAGATTGTCCCGAACCAAAGCCTTGCCTTCCTGCAATATAAATTTTATGACGCGCACAACGAAGAAATAGACATGAAAGAGGAGTTCGAAATCAAATAGACAAGCAAACAAAGAACCTCCCAAAAACAATTATCCCCTTGCCTGCTCCTTAACAACATAAGGAAGGCAAGGGGATAATCCGTAAGATACACTTCCCGTTATTTCCGTTTCATTTTCTGCATCATGCCTGCCATCTTGCTGCCCGTTACCATCTTCATCATCTTGCGGGTCTGGTCGAACTGCTTCAAGAGGCGGTTCACTTCCTGAATGCTTGTTCCGCTACCTTTGGCAATACGGTTCCGGCGGCTTCCGTTCAGGATTTCAGGATGTGTGCGCTCTTGGGGAGTCATCGAATAAATAATTGCCTCAATGCTCTTAAAGGCATTGTCATCAATATCGATATCCTTAATCGCCTTTCCTACGCCCGGAATCATCGAAGCCAGTTCTTTCAGGTTACCCATCTTCTTGATTTGCTGGATCTGTCCCAAAAAGTCGTTAAAGTCGAACTGGTTCTTCTGGATTTTCTTCTGCAAACGCTTGGCTTCTTCCTCATCGTATTGCTCTTGTGCACGCTCTACCAACGAAACGATGTCGCCCATACCCAGGATACGGTCTGCCATACGTGCCGGATGGAAAAGGTCGACGGCATCCAGTTTCTCGCCCGTACCAACAAACAGGATAGGCTTGTTTACCACCGTACGGATGGAAAGGGCGGCACCGCCACGCGTATCACCATCCAATTTGGTAAGTACCACACCGGTGAAGTCGAGACGTTCGTTAAATTCACGGGCTGTGTTCACCGCATCTTGTCCGGTCATCGCATCCACCACAAAAAGGGTAGCATCCGGAGTGATGGCATTTTTGATAGCGGCAATCTCGTTCATCATCTGTTCGTCTATCGCCAACCGGCCGGCTGTATCGACAATAACCAGGTCATACCCTTTCGCCTTGGCTTCCTGAATGGCATTCAAGGCTATCTGTACCGGATCTTTGCTGTCCGGTTCGCTATAGACCGGTACTTCCACTTGCCCGCCCAGCACTTTCAACTGGTCGATGGCAGCCGGACGGTAAACATCACATGCTACCAGCAAGGGCTTACGGTTCTTCTTCGACTTGAACATCCGTGCCAGCTTGCCCGAAAAGGTTGTCTTACCCGAACCTTGCAGACCCGACATCAGGATAACAGCCGGACGGCCTTTCAACTCCAGCTCCACCGTATCGCCTCCCATCAGCTTCGCCAGCTCATCGTGAACAATCTTTACCATCAACTGGCTGGGCTTCACGGCTGTCAGGACGTTCTGCCCCAGTGCTTTCTCTTTTACCGTATCGGTAAAGTTCTTTGCCACCTTATAGTTTACATCGGCATCCAGCAACGCACGACGTACATCTTTCAGGGTCTCCGCCACATTGATTTCGGTGATTTTGCCTTCACCTTTCAATATCTTGAACGACCGCTCCAGTCTTTCACTTAAATTATCGAACATAATTCTATTTACTATTTAGCGATTTACTATTTACTATTTAGCGATTTATTATTTACTATTTAGCGATTTACTATTTACTATTTAGCAATTTACTATTTAATTTTTATGCCACAGAGGCACAGAGATGTACGCCGTCTCTGCACCCAATAAAAAAGCAGCGTGCAAAAATAGTAAAAAACTTGCAGGCTTCAAATCTTTTTGTTCTGCCATTTCGCTTTTTTCAGATAAATCACACTGAAAACCAACATCAGGGTATAGTAAATCACTTCGGTAGTGAAACAAATCTCCACCGGAGCCTGCACCACCATGCCGATGATGATGATGTAGAGGGCATAAAACACCTGTATGCCAATTTCGAGCACCAATGCCGCCTGTGTATTACCTGTTCCCGAAATACCGTTGAAATACACATTGGAAAGTGCCGCAATCAGCATCGCCACGCACACTACATAAAGTGCCAGTTCCGATTCATGAAGCAATGCCTCCTCGCCTGTATATACCGAAAGGATGGCATGAGGAAATGCCACGCACAACACTACACAAACCACCATGATGAGGAACGACATCCGGGCGATGCGGTTCAGCAGATGCATCACCTTCGACACACCTCCCGAACCGATAAGGTTGCTCACCAACGAGTTCGCCGTAGTAGAAAGTGCCTGCACCGGAATAAGCAAAACGACGTAGACACTGCGCACAATATTGGCTATCGCCAGCTGGCGCTCGCCCAACCGCTCCAGTGCCATAAAAAATACGAACCAGATAGCCATCGAGAGGAAATACTGCACCATCGTGAAACAGGAAATATGCAAGATACGCACCACCATGTTCCAGTCGAACTGCCCGAAGCGGTGCAGCCCGTACTTATGAAGGTCTATCTTCGCATAGGTATATACAAGGTAAAACACCAGCGAAGACGCCTCGGCTATCACCGAAGCCAGTGCCGCCCCGCGCACACCCATCTCGGGGAAACCCCACTCACCGAACACCAATACATAGTCGAGTATTACATTGACCGCAGCCATGACCACAGCACTCATCGTAAGCACTTTCGTCTTAGTAATACCTATATAAAGGGCACGGAACATCACGTTGACAAATGCAAACAGGAACCCCCAGATGCGCCACGTAAAAAACTCGTAAGTAGCATGGTAGATATTGTCTGATGTAATGAGCAGGCGTATCAGAGGCTCGGCAAACAGATACATTGCCGCCAGCAGCACTACCGCCATCCCGAAACTAAAGGCAGAGCCCTGCCACATAATCGGCCCCACGGCATGGTAGTTCCCCTCACCATTACGCCGCGCTATAAGAATCTGCGAACCCACACTGAAACCGAAAGCCACCGTATAAATGCAGATATACAGCAGTCCACCCATAGCCGAAGCTCCCAGTGCCACTTCGCTCACATGTCCCAAAAAGGCAGTATCGGTCACGTTGATGACATTCTGTGCCAGCAATCCCAAGAAAATGGGATAAGTTACATTCCATATTTCTTTGTTCGTGTACATAACAGATTGTTTGATGATATAATTCTTGAAACAAGCGCACAAAGATACGGATTTTATACATACAAACCTAATCCTACTCTTTTCCCCAGGCCTGGAAACTGTCTCTGCTATACTATAGGTATAGATATATTTACTATTTTTCGATTTACGAAGTACGATTTTATAGTAAAACAAAATTGGTTTGCGAAAAATTCTTGATGTATTGTCATAATCGAATGGAGTTTCCATTGGAAATGGGCACTCAGCATGACAAATGATTTTTCGCAATTCATTTTTGATTGACTATAATATCAAAATAGTAAATAATAAATTGTCAAATCGTAAATTAATAAATCTGTGGTGATAAATCGCACAAGCCGTTTTTATATCTCCAACCCATGTAGTGCCAGGTGCACATATTTTTTTTGCATGTCGGCAGGTTTGCATACGACACCATCTATCATCAGCAGGTCAATGTCGAGTGGAATAATCCCTGTCTGCTTACTGGCAGGAGTGCGCCCGCAAGCTTTTTCTATGTCCTTGAAAAAGCTCCTCAAAGTATCTGGATCCCAAGTGGTTTCAAACAGTGCCGCCCGGTTGAGATAAGGAGCATGATGTATGCTCCCTTCGGGTGCGGTCTGTATGGTTTTCCCCCATCGGATACAAGGAAAATAATGTCTTAATACTTTCTCGGCTATATTCATATGCATTTCCGCATGGTAATTCGACCCGATACACAAGACACATTGATGCATTTTTTCCATAAATAGTTCTTTTAATCTTTCCAACCTGCCAGAAACTGCCCGGAATCCGTCCAAGAATAACGGTATAGCGTCCATAAATACATGAAACCGGCACTGCCTGAAAAACAATGCAAGTTATAAAAAAGATCATAAACCCGCAAAAAGGGAGCCGAAAACATTCACTTCAGAACGGAACAGGATGATAAATACCATTCTGCAACCAGCCTGAATGACGCGCCAAACACAGACAACTTACTTTACCATACGAACCCGCCTTTTTTAAAACAAAATAACAAAGAGGCAGAAAATAATCGGGCGAAATACATGTCGGATAGTTTTTTTTCTTAACTTTGCGGTGCAACTGAAATGCAAACACTTTAAACAAAAAATATTGAGACTATGATGACTATTGACAAATTCAACTTTGCCGGAAAGAAGGCAATCGTCCGCGTGGACTTCAATGTACCTTTGGACGAAAATGGTAAGATTACCGATGACACTC
Organism: Bacteroides sp. An269; assembly: GCF_002159755.1. Lineage (NCBI taxonomy): Bacteria > Pseudomonadati > Bacteroidota > Bacteroidia > Bacteroidales > Bacteroidaceae > Bacteroides > Bacteroides sp. An269. The sequence goes on along the minus strand of NZ_NFJG01000016.1, from coordinate 28,390 downwards.
GTATCCGTGGCGCTCTGCCTACCTTGAAGAAAATCTTGGCTGACGGCGGCGCTTTGATTATCATGTCGCACATGGGCAAGCCCAAAGGCAAAGTAAACGCCAAATATTCGTTGAGCCAGATTGTTGATGCTGTATCAGCAGCTCTGGGCACTCCGGTTCAGTTCGCTCCCGACTGCGCCAAAGCACAGGATGCAGCCGCAGCCTTGAAACCGGGCGAAGTATTGTTGCTGGAAAACCTCCGCTTCTATCCCGAAGAAGAAGGCAAACCCGTAGGCATCGAAAAAGAAGACCCTGCTTACGAAGCCGCTAAGAAAGAAATGAAGGCTCGCCAGAAAGATTTCGCCAAAACATTGGCTTCGTATGCAGACTGCTACGTAATGGACGCATTCGGTACGGCTCACCGCAAACACGCTTCTACAGCCGTTATCGCCGACTATTTCGATGCAGACCACAAGATGCTGGGTTACCTGATGGAAAAAGAAGTGAAAGCCGTTGATAACGTATTGAAAGACATCAAACGCCCGTTCACCGCTATCATGGGTGGTTCGAAAGTTTCTACCAAAATCGGTATCATCGAAAACCTGATGGATAAGGTAGACAACCTGATTCTGTGCGGCGGTATGACATTTACTTTCGCTAAGGCTCAAGGCGGCAAGATCGGTAAGTCTATCTGCGAAGATGACAAGCTCGACCTGGCTCTCGACATCATCAAGAAAGCAAAAGAAAAAGGTGTAAACCTGGTATTGGGTACCGACTGTATCGCAGCTGATGACTTCAAGAACGATGCCAACACACAAGTTTGCCCGGCTAACAACATTCCTGACGGATGGGAAGGATTGGATGCAGGTCCTGCAAGCCGCGAAGCATTCAAGGCTGCTATCGTAAATGCCAAGACTATCCTGTGGAACGGTCCTGCCGGCGTATTCGAATTCGATAACTTCACAGGCGGTTCGAAAGCCATTGCAGAAGCCATTGCAGAAGCTACCAAGAACGGTGCCTTCTCACTGATTGGTGGTGGCGACTCTGTAGCTTGCATCAACAAGTTCGGCATGGCAGACCAGGTATCTTACATCTCTACCGGTGGCGGTGCATTGCTGGAAGCCATCGAAGGCAAAGTATTGCCGGGTGTAGCTGCTATCTGTGGCGAATAATGGTAAGAATATAAAATAACACTTACATAAGAATTGTCATCCTGAGCAAAGCGAAGGATCTCACATCCACAGATGTACACGAGATTCTTCACTTCGTTCAGAATGACATTTTTTTTACTTTTTTCATGGCAGGCATCTATCTACACATCCCCTTCTGCAAACGGCGGTGCATCTATTGCGATTTCTTTTCGACGACCCAAAGCGGACAGACAGACCGATACATCGAAGCATTATGCGCTGAACTGGAACAACGGAAAGATTATCTTGAAGATGAAGAAATCGAGACCGTCTACATGGGCGGAGGAACACCTTCACAATTGCAGGAGAAACATTTCGAAGCACTGTTCGACACCCTATATCATCATTACAGCATCCGCCTCGATGCCGAAATCACTATCGAAGCTAATCCGGACGATTTACACCCCACCTATATCCGGATGCTCCGGCACTTCCCCTTCAACCGCCTGAGCATGGGGATACAGACATTCAACGATGCCACCCTGTCTGTCCTGCAACGCCGGCACAATGCCCGACAAGCCTTGGAGGCATTCTGGAACTGCCGGGAAGCCGGTTTCGGAAATATCAGCATCGACCTGATGTACGGATTGCCGGGAGAAACACTCGCCACATGGCAAGCCGACCTGAAGCAAGCCGTCACCCTGCATCCCGAACACATCTCTGCCTACCACCTGATTTACGAAGAAGGAACACCCCTCTGGAAACTCCGCGAACAGCATCGGGTAAACGAAATAGACGAAGACTTGAGCGTAAACCTATTCACCGAACTGATTCATACACTGAAAAACGCCGGATACGAACATTATGAGATATCCAACTTCTGCCTGCCCGACAAATATTCACGCCATAACTCCAGCTATTGGACAGGCAAAACATACCTAGGATGCGGAGCTTCTGCCCATTCATATAACGGCACGTCACGCCAATGGAACATCGCATCGCTTGAAAAATACATAACAGGCATCGAAAACCATAAGCCTGATTTTGAAAAAGAAGAGCTCGACCTCTACACCCGCTACAATGATTTTATCATTACCAGCCTGCGCACCATGTGGGGCATGTCCCTGACCAGGCTCAAGACCGGTTTCGGAGAAAAACTATACGATTATTGTATCCACCTTGCCACACCCCATTTACAACAACATACTTTACAACAGACCGGCGATTTCCTGAAGCTTACCGAACAAGGTATTTTCATATCCGACAGCATCATGAGCGACCTGCTTTGGGTGGACGATTGAAACAAGATTGAACAAGATTACCCCCCTCTGGAAGAAATTTTCGTAAAAGAGGTTGCATAGTTTCACTTTTTTATCTATTTTTGGCAAAACGTTTAAAAATGTAAGTCATTATGAGCAATAAACAGAAAAGATTCATCTTACCCGAAGACGAAATACCACGCTTCTGGTACAACATTCAGGCAGATATGATAAACAAACCGCTGCCTCCCTTAAACCCTGCTACCAAAGAACCGCTCAAACCCGAAGACCTTTACCCTATCTTCGCCAAAGAACTTTGCCAGCAGGAATTGAACCAAACAGATACATGGATCGAGATACCCGAGGAAGTGCGCGACATGTACAAATACTACCGGAGCACCCCGCTAGTACGTGCATACGGACTGGAAAAAGCATTAGACACCCCTGCCCACATTTATTTCAAGAATGAAAGTGTCAGCCCAATCGGCTCGCACAAGCTGAATTCGGCACTGGCACAAGCCTATTATTGCAAAAAAGAAGGCGTAAGCAATATCACAACCGAAACAGGAGCCGGACAATGGGGAGCAGCCCTGTCGTATGCAGCCAACGTATTCGGACTGGAAGCTGCCGTATATCAAGTAAAAATCAGCTACGAGCAGAAACCATACCGGCGCAGCATCATGCAGACTTTCGGCGCACAGGTGACTCCTTCACCTTCCATGTCAACCCGCGCAGGAAAAGACATCCTGACCAAATACCCTAACCACCAAGGTTCACTGGGTACAGCTATCTCGGAAGCAGTAGAACTGGCACGCACGACACCTAACTGCAAATACACTTTAGGCTCTGTATTAAGCCATGTCACCCTCCATCAGACCATCATCGGACTGGAGGCCGAAAAGCAAATGGAAATGGCAGGCGAATATCCCGATGCCATCATCGCCTGCTTCGGCGGAGGTTCCAACTTCGGCGGCATCGCTTTCCCGTTCATGCGGCACACCATCCTGGAAGGAAAGAAAACCCGATACATTGCAGCCGAACCGGCATCATGCCCCAAACTGACACGAGGCAAATTCGAATACGACTATGGAGACGAAGCCGGATATACCCCGCTGCTTCCGATGTACACATTGGGACACAATTTTACCCCTGCCAACATCCATGCCGGAGGCTTGCGTTATCACGGAGCTGGTGTCATCGTATCGCAGCTGATAAAAGACAACCTCATGGAAGCCGTCGACATCCAACAATTGGATTCGTTCAAAGCCGGCTGCCTTTTCGCCAAAGTAGAAGGCATCATCCCGGCACCGGAATCATGCCACGCCATCGCTGCCACCATTAATGAAGCATTGAAATGCAAAGAAAGCGGCGAAGAGAAAGTGCTTCTTTTCAACCTCTCCGGACACGGCTTGATCGACATGAGTGCTTACGACCAATACCTGGCAGGCAATCTCACCAATTATAGCCTGAGCGATGAGGAAATAAACAAGAGCCTGGCAGAAGTGAATGAACTGAATAAATAATGCGGAATATAGGAATGTGCTAATGCGGGAATAAACCTCCAATGCATTAGCACATTTTTTATCCGCACATATAAATGAATGCCTTCAACCAACTGAAACCATGATGCGCTAACCGAAGATATATTACCTTGCCGTTTCAGTTATCTCCTCAAGCCATAGCAGTTATCTGATATTGCCCATGAAGCATATCTTCGTTCTGCAAACATAGGTACTTAATGGAAAAATGTGGAATTTCATCAAAAAAAACACCTCAAACGCTTGCAAATTCAAAAATAATGCGTACCTTTGCACCCGTGTTCGAGAAACACCTTCTCAACACGACAAAGGATGGCCCGTTCGTCTATCGGTTAGGACGCAAGATTTTCATTCTTGAAAGGGGAGTTCGATTCTCCCACGGGCTACTTCCAAAAACAACATCTGCCAAGGCAGAAAAGAAAGATGGCCCGTTCGTCTATCGGTTAGGACGCAAGATTTTCATTCTTGAAAGGGGAGTTCGATTCTCCCACGGGCTACCCGAAAAGAGTTATCCGAGAAATCGGGTAACTCTTTTTCGTTTTCGGATATTTTCATTACCTTTGCTGGAAAGCATATATAAAATAAGGAGAGGAGATACCTACATGAGTACCACAAACGTAAATGCGGAACTGTTCCGCCAGTTGAGTTACATCGCCGATGATGAAAACTGCATGAAGAAAGCATTGGACTATATCAGGAAACTTGCTATCCAAAAAGAGAAAGCACAGCCCCTTACCGCCACTGATACATTGGCAGAAGACATTGTGCCCTATCGCACGAAAGAAGAACTGAAAGAAGGATTCAATCAAGCTTGCCAAGAAGCAAAGCACTATAAAGATGGGAAATTGCAACTACAAACATGGGAAGAAGTATATCATGAACTATAATGTAAAACCGACTCCCTATTTCCTAAAAGAACTCAAACGCCTCAGCAAACGTTACCGATCTTTAAAAGAAGACGTAAATCTGCTTGTTGCTTCATTACATGAGAATCCATTTCAAGGAACTGATCTAGGTAAAGGACTACACAAAATCAGAATGTCTATTACTTCGAAAGGGAAAGGTAAAAGCGGTGGGGCAAGAGTCATTACACTGACCTTACTTGTTACATCGGATAAAGCAGATATATTGCTGCTCACATTATACGACAAATCCGAATGTGAAAACCTGACCGATGCCGAGCTGAAAGCCATCCTTGCACAAAACGGACTCTGAAACACCTATACGACTTATGCATCAAGAAAACATACAAACACTGTACCAAACATATACCGGACATCTCCCCGAAGACATCGAACCATTGGCTGGCGCAGGCTCTAACCGCAATTATTACCGCCTGAAAGGAAACCCGCAACTGATAGGCGTATATGGCACATCGGAAGCTGAGAACCGTGCTTTCTTGTACATGGCACAACACTTCGAGGCAAAAGGGTTGCCCGTTCCGCACGTTTATGCCCAAACCGACGATGCCATGGCTTACTTGCAAGAAGACCTGGGAGACATCTCCCTGTTTCAAGCCATTGGGCACGGACGTACAACAGGTACATTCAGCAACGAAGAAAAATCCTTGCTGAAACAAACCATCCGCCTGCTTCCACGCATACAATTCGAAGGAGCGGAAGACATGGATTTCTCCGTCTGCTACCCGCAAGCTGAATTCAACCGGCGCAGCATCCTGTGGGACTTGAATTATTTCAAATATTGCTTCTTAAAAGCCACGGGCATTGACTTTCAGGAAAATTTACTGGAAGACGATTTCGAAAACATGACGCAAGTATTGCTTGCCGATACATTTTCCACCTTCATGTACCGCGACTTCCAAAGCCGTAATGTAATGATACGGGAAGGGAAACCTTACTTCATCGACTTTCAGGGCGGACGGAAAGGACCCGTTTATTACGATGTGGCTTCATTCTTATGGCAAGCCAAAGCACGATTCCCGCAACATTTACGTGAAGAGCTGATACACGACTACTTGGACGCCCTTCATGCCTATTGCCCCATGCCCGAATCCTACTTTAGGGAACAGTTAAGGCAATTCGTCCTCTTCCGCACCTTACAAGTATTGGGTGCCTACGGATTCCGTGGTTACTTTGAACAGAAGCCACACTTCCTGCAAAGCATCCCGTATGCCATCGAAAACCTGGACCAATTATTGGAAGAGGATTTTCCGGCATATCCTTACCTATGCAAAGTGCTGAAACAATTAACCAGGCTTCCCGTATATGCCACCGAACTGAACAAGCGCAAGCTTACGGTGCGGGTCATGAGCTTTTCCTATAAGAAAGGGATTCCGGAAGACCCGTCCGGAAACGGAGGCGGATATGTATTCGATTGCCGTGCCATCCACAATCCGGGCAAATACGATGCCTACAAGCAACTGACCGGACGCGATGAGCCGGTTATCCGGTTCCTGGAAGAAGACGGAGAGATACTGACCTTCTTAGAACACGTATACGCACTGGCCGATGCCCATGTGCAACGCTTTCTGGAAAGAGGTTTTACCCACCTGAGCATCTGTTTCGGATGTACAGGCGGACAACACCGCTCGGTTTATGCAGCCGAACATGTGGCACAGCATATCCACGAAAAATTCGGAGTAAACGTAGAAGTGAACCACCGCGAACAAAATATCACTTACAAATACTAAGTAAGTATACAAAATAAATGATACTATTCGAAACACAGATTTTCGCGGATTAACGCAGATTAAGGACAGATAAATAGAATAATCATCTGCGAAAATCCGTGTTAATCCGCGTTTCTGAACTGACAGATGATATAACTAATTCTCAACATCTACTTAAACATGAAAGCCATGATATTTGCCGCCGGTCTGGGAACCCGGCTCAAGCCCTTGACCGACCGGATACCCAAAGCATTGGTTCCTGTAAACGGAATCCCCATGCTGCAACATGTCATCCTAAAGCTAAAGCAAGCCGGATTTACTGAAATCGTCATCAATATCCACCACTTTGGCGAACAAATCATCAGCTTCCTGCAAGCCCACCAGAACTTCGGCATTACGGTTCGCATCAGTGATGAAAGAGAAGAATTGCTGGATACGGGCGGAGGCATCAAGAAAGCCATTCCTTTCTTTAGCGGCAATGAGCCTTTTTTGGTGCATAATGTGGATATATTGTCAGACACCGACCTGAAAGACTTATACGATTATCACCGGCAAAGCACAAACGATGCAACCTTATTGGTCAGCCAACGGGAAACCTCACGCTACTTGTTGTTCGATAAAGACAATGCCCGCCTTTGCGGCTGGATAAACAAACAGACCCTGCAAACCAAGCCCAACGGTTTTGTCTATCATCCCGAACAACACGAAGCGTATGCCTTCAGCGGAATCCATGTCATCTCACCTTCCCTTTTCCGGTATATGGACGGACATTGGACCGGAAAATTTTCCATTACCGACTTCTATCTTCAAACCTGCAAAGAAGCACGCATCGGTGGATACATAGCACAAAATCTTCACCTGATAGATATCGGAAAACCGGAAACATTGGCGCAAGCGGAAAAACTTTTTGAATGAAGAATGAAGAATCGTTTTCAGCCGAATGGCATTTTTCATTCTTCATTCTTAATTCTTCATTTAAAAAAGCTCCAGCTTGTTTTTCCGGGCTTCTTCCAGCGATGCAAACTTTACCTGCTTCTCTTTGTTGCCTTCACGCAGTGCCTCATATTCACCTGCCAATTCTTTTACAAAAGCATCATGCGTTGCCGGATTCAGCAAGCGGGCGGCAACGGGAGCATTCAGCGATGCATCTTTCATATAAATTACCGGCCCGTGATAGACCGGAGCTATCTTCAGTGCCGTATGAAGCTTTGAAGTCGTAGCCCCTCCAATCATCACCGGAATATGCACGCCGGCACGGTCGAGCTCGCGCACCACATGCACCATTTCCTCCAACGAAGGGGTTATCAATCCGCTTAATCCTACGATGTCGACTTTCTCACGTATCGCCGTTTCTACAATCTTCTCGGCGGGAACCATCACACCCAGGTCAATGATTTCGTAATTGTTGCACGCCATCACGACCGACACGATATTCTTCCCGATGTCGTGCACATCTCCCTTTACCGTAGCTACCAGCACCTTTCCTGCCTTCTTCGCCCCTTCTTTCTTCTGCGCTTCGATGTAAGGCTGCAAGATGGATACCGCCTTCTTCATCGTGCGTGCCGTCTTTACCACCTGAGGCAAAAACATCTTGCCCGAACCGAACAGCTCCCCTACCTGGTTCATACCCTTCATCAGCGGTCCTTCGATGATGCTTACCGCATCGGGATAGCTTCCTAAAGCCTCTTGTAAGTCTTCTTCCAGATAATCGCCGATGCCTTTCACCAACGCATATTGCAGGCGCGCATCCACATCCGCATGGTTTCTCCATGCCAAATGAGCATCTGCCGCCTGTGCATTTCCGGCATTCTCTTTCTCCGCCTTCAGCTTTTCCGCCACCTCTATCAACCGTTCGGCAGCATCGGCACGGCGGTTCAGCACCACGTCTTCGATACGTTCCAAAATATCGGCAGGAATATCGGTATAAAGCACCGACGATGCCGGATTGACGATACCCATATCCATGCCTTGTGCTATCGCATGATACAAGAATACGGCATGCATCGCCTCGCGGATGTAATTATTCCCACGGAAGGCAAAAGACAGGTTGCTCACTCCCCCGCTGACATGTGCTCCCGGCAGGTTCTTCCGGATCCATCCAGTTGCACGAATAAAGTCGACGGCATAATTATTATGTTCTTCCATCCCCGTAGCTACCGCCAGCACGTTGGGGTCGAAGATGATGTCTTGCGGCCGGAAGCCTACTTGCTCCGTCAAAATCCGGTACGCGCGGCTACACACTTCTATCTTCCGCTCGTAGGTATCCGCCTGCCCTTTCTCATCAAAAGCCATGACAATAACCGCCGCGCCATATTGCTTGACCGTACGGGCATGTCCGATAAAGGCATCTTCGCCTTCTTTTAATGAAATGGAATTGACAATGCCTTTGCCCTGCACGCATTTCAGCCCGGCAAGTATCACATCCCACTTGGACGAGTCTATCATAATAGGTACGCGCGCGATATCGGGTTCCGATGCGATGAGGTTCAGGAAGGTGGTCATCTCCTGAGCGGCATCCAGCAAACCGTCGTCCATATTGATGTCAATCACCAACGCTCCGTCCTCCACCTGCTTGCGGGCGATGGACAAAGCTTCCTCGTATTTTTTTTCATTAATCAGCCGAAGGAACTTGCGCGAGCCTGCCACGTTACACCGCTCGCCTACGTTGACGAAATTGATTTCGGGCGTAACTTCCAGCAACTCCAAGCCCGAAAGCCATAAATACTTCGAAGCATCCACCCGTTGATGCGGTTTTCTGCCTTCCACCAGCGAAGCAAACCGCCGGATATAGGCTTCGGTCGTTCCGCAACATCCACCGATGATGTTCACCAAGCCCTCATCGATGTACTCTTTTACTTCCCCCTCCATTTCTTCGGGAGTCTGGTCGTATTGTCCCAGCGTATTGGGAAGCCCGGCATTGGGATATGCACTGATATAATAAGGCGCGCGGCGGGCAAGTTGCTCCAGGAATGGCTTCAATTGCTTGGCACCGAACGAACAGTTCAACCCAATAGAGAAGATATCGGCATGCTGCACCGAAGCCAGGAATGCGTCAAGCGTTTGTCCCGAAAGGGTACGTCCGCCCGTATCCGAGACCGTGACCGAAAGCATCAGAGGCACCTTGCGTCCGCATCGCTCCATCGCCTGTTCTGCGGCACAGATAGCCGCCTTCGCATTCAAGGTATCAAAAATGGTTTCTATCAGAATCGTGTCTACCCCACCTTCCAGCAATGCCGTCATCTGTTCCAGATAAGCCCCGGCAAGCCCGTCGAAGGTCAGGGCACGGTAAGCAGGATTGTTCACATCGGGACTCATCGAGCAGGTCTTGTTGGTAGGGCCTACCGACCCTGCCACCCAACGTGGCTTCTCCGGATTCTTTGCCGTATATTCATCGGCAAGCCGGCGTGCCAGACGTGCCGCCTCACGGTTGATTTCCGCACAATACCCTTCCAAATGATAATCTGCCATCGACACACGGGTGGCATTGAAGGTATTGGTCTCGATAATATCGGCACCTGCCTCCAAGTATTTACGGTGGATATCTGCTATCACATCCGGACGGGTCAGGCACAACACATCGTTGCACCCTTTCAACATGCCGGGCACCTCGCGGAACCGTTCTCCACGAAAATCCTCTTCCGTCAGTCCGTATTGCTGAATCATGGTTCCCATCGCCCCGTCCAGCACCAAGATACGTTCGTTTATCTGTTCTTGTATTGTTTTCATTGCTTCTTTTCTTAGGAACTAGTTGACTAGGGACTAGGTGACTAGGTTATAAATACAATTAGCGAAACTATTCAAAATCTAGTCCCTAGTACCTAGTCAACTAGTCCCTAAAATTATCGTTTAAACATCCGGTCCATCATCCGCTTGTCTTCTTTCTCCTTCAGGCTCTGGCGCTTGTCGTATTGCTTCTTTCCTTTGGCAAGGGCAATGACCACCTTTGCCAGCCCCTTCTCGTTGATATACATACGGGTAGGCACGATAGTGAATCCCGGCTCTGCCGAAGTACGTTCCAGCTTGCGAAGCTCTTTCTTTGTAAGCAAAAGCTTGCGGTCACGCCGTGCCGCATGATTGTTGTACGAACCGTAAAAGTATTCGGCGATGTGCATGTTCTTCACCCACAACTCGCCGCGCGAAAAGAAACAGAACGTATCGACCAGGCTCGCCTTGCCCTGACGGATAGACTTGATTTCGGTACCCGTCAGCACGATGCCTGCCGTATAGGTGTCGATAAACTCGTAATCGAACGAGGCACGTTTGTTTTTGATATTTATGTTGCTTGCGTTTGTTTTCATCAGTTCAAAATTACAGATAATTGATTAAACAGATATTCTATCAATGCCGGACAAATCAGTATAACAAGTGTGGCCACAATGGTAAATGCCATCTGCTGCCGTTCGGGTACTTCCAGCCAGCGACGCACTCCCTCGAACACCACCACGAGGGTATAGATTTGCAATATCCAGTGGAGCAAGTCGATGGACACCAGCCCGCTGATGATGTCGAGCACGAACGTGACTACCATCGAATAGCCCACGAACACCAGCATCTTTCCGTATGCGTCACCCCGTTTCAGCCAGCCCATGCCCAGCTTGTTGAGCAGATAGGCAGACAGAAAGAAACCGCCGAACAACGCCACCGCTACGGCACAACACCGCGTAAGTGCCAACTGGAACATCAGCGAGGAAAAATCTCTCCCGATGAACGTACCGATAAACTCCGACAACCCGCACAGCCCGATAAGCGGATAAACAAATCCCGACTGGATGTCGCGTACACCTCCACGCTCCATTATCTTGTCCCAAGCCTCTCCCGGTGCCGAAAGCAGGGAGACGATTTGATGAAATAATCCTTTATACATAGTCACTTCTCTCTTCTTAGGATGCAAATGTACAAAAAAAGTGCTAAAAATAAAGCCGGGCACCCAAATGCCCGGCTTTATTTTTATTTCTTTGCACTTTGGGATGAAAAAATTCATCTCTTGCCGCGAAGCAACTTGGATATCCCCTTGCTTCCCGACAATGCTTCATTAAATTCGACAATCTTCTGATAGTCAAGCTCTGCCTTTCCTTCCAAAACCAGATTATCGGCATAACTTACGTCTTTCGTATTCTGTTCGAATGAAATCGTTATCTTGTCCGGACGCTTGCTGTACTTTTCCTGATAACGTGCCATGGCATCGATAATATTGAAGTGCCACCATCCTCCCGAAAGCTGGGTAAACTCATCATCCTCTTCCACATTCAGCATCTTATGACGCAGATAAAGAGTCATGCCGCTTTCCGAAAAATCCTTGTCGGCATCATAATACAAGGCAAACTCGTGTTGGGCCATCTCCGCTTCGCGTTGCTCCAAATCATTTGTGTCCACTTCTTTACGCACAAAAAGCTCTATCGGAAGGAAGATATCGTCCTGTTTATAAAAAAAGTCGTATGGCTTATTATCAGAATCCAATACCACATCGGATATCGGCGCATTGGCATCGCCTTCAGCCGGAGACTGAGGAAGCCACTGCCCCTCCCTTATCAGCGAATAGCCATAAACATTCGCGTCAATCTCTCCACCCGACATGTCCTGTCCGTAATCGTACGAATAATACAGCTGAATATAATCGGAAGCCCAAGGCAGGTCTTCCAAATCCTGCGGATTTAACGGAGCAACCTTATACCCCATCTGGCTGGTATAAGTACCGGTTAAAGCATCTTTCTTTACTATTTCATAATACGACACCGTTGTACTGTTATCTCCACCATCCAAGCATGAAGTAACTCCCAACATAAGACTCAATCCTGCAACAAGCAGTCCATATTTCATGTGTTTCATATACTATTCCTTTACAAATTCAAATTCGGGTTAGCGCCTACAAAGATGCAGAAAACCCTGCACTTTTCAAAATAAAAGCCGGACAAATATTGCCCGGCTTTTAAAGTTTGGCACTTAGAATAAATTACACAAGCATTGTCCGCCTCTGAATAAGATTAGCGTTCCAGCCACGTCTTATAATTTTTCACCATATCTTCATAATTGAACTCATAAGTACGATCCGCCACCATATTATCCTCATAGCTTCCATTTGAAGAATTTTGCTCGTATGAAATAACGATTCGTGTCGGTTCTTTACCGAACATCTGCTGATATTGGGCAAATGCCGAAGCCATATTAAAATGGTACAAATTGGATACTGTCACATTGAAGTTATCATCATCTTGCAGATCCGTTACATTATGACGTAAATAGAATGTCATTGAGGAACTTGTAAAATCTTCTTCCGCATTATAATACAAACTGAACTGATGCTTGTCTATTTCCTCCAATACCTCATCATTGTCTACATTCCGACGGAAGAAGTTGATAGAAAGAATCATATCGTTCAATTGATAAAAAGCCACCGCATTTCCATCTCCTGTAGCAAAGTAATTTACCGGTGCATTGGCATCCGTATCCGTCGGACGGCGTGCAAGCACAGATCCGTCATTAACCGCAGCCAATGTCATCAATGTCACATTTATTCTATTATCGGTTGTATCAGTCACTTCCTCGGCTTCATAAGAATACATAATATAAGAAAATTCTGTAGAAGGCCAGGTTGTCACTTGCGATGCATTCAGCGGTTCGTATACGGCACCATATTGGTTGACAAATGAATGGGTACCCAAATAACTACTGTTCCGCACAATTTCAGCACCATAGCCGACACCTCCATAATCCGAATCTCCATTATCCAAGCAAGAAGTAAATCCCAACATTGTTGTCAATGCCATAGCCAGCACGCTCAATTTAAACTTTTTCATGTTCTTCCTTTTTTATTTGATTTTGCAATTAATTTGATAAACTTTTTAGCTAGAATGCAAAGATGCTGAAAATACTGCATCGGTTTACGTTTTTTAACGTATATTTTTCAACCAATCATCTTCACTGCTCCATACACCTATCTTCATCGCCCGATGAAAGTACGTGCACCGGCACTTGCACCTATATGCAACGCCCCACGAAAGCACATAGCCAATGCTTCATGCTTCACTCTTCATCCTTCACTATTTCGGCAAACTGCTCTAAGTGCTCGTCTACATACCGCGCCACCTGCCCGGTCACCTCTTCTTCCATCTCCATGAACCGCTCTTCCAGCTCATCAAACACTTCGTAACGCTCGTACATTGCCATAAACTCATCTTCGCTACACTCACGCTCCAAGTCCTCGCGGTTTTCCTCGTAAATCTTCCGCGCCGCGTATACCAGCTTCGAGAACTCCTTCGCCCCCATCAGGCGCATCGCCTTCGCAAAAGGGTTGAGAAAGATGTAAGGACCGTATCCGTTCTGGATAAGTTGTACAAAACCGCCCTCGCCCACTTCTTCGCAAAACAGGCGGTATCCCAAAAGCGTATGCTGCCATCCGTTGAGCAAAGGCATCGTGCCGGCATCGATTTGCCCGCCCGTCACTTCCAGATAGCGGTCGGTAAACACTTGCAGAAACTCGTCCATCCCTTCACCTGCCGCCCGGCGCAACGCTTCATCGCTTACTGTAATCTTCTTTTCTTCCATCTTCTTGTTTCTCTTTTTGAACACAGAGACACAGAAACACAGAGAAATAAAGTCTGAATATTTTCTTTTTACTCTCTTTATTCCTATAATATAAAAACTCTGTGCCTCTGCGTCTCTGTGTTCGATTATTATACGATAGAAATCACGCCGCAAAGATAAGGCTTTTCGGCCATATACGAAAAAGATTTTGCCAAGTTGACATTACAAAACAGCAAGTCTCATAAAAAATATCATTAAAAAGCGACAAAAAGTTCGTTCCGTCCCGTTGCATAAATCAATAAAACAACTAACTTTGCGTGCGGAATCAAGAGGGACTGCCTCTGAGACCCGACTAAGAACTACTTATTTTTTATTACTCAATAAAACGTAACGAATATGACTTATTCACACGAAGTTGAACACATGTGTTGTGTCGCAAAAGGACCTAACCACGGTCCGGCTCCTATTCCTGAAGAAGGGAAATGGATTCAGGCAAAAGAAATCAAAGACATTTCAGGTTTGACCCACGGTGTGGGATGGTGCGCTCCCCAGCAGGGTACTTGCAAACTGACGCTGAACGTAAAAGAAGGCGTTATCGAAGAATGTCTGGTAGAAACCATCGGTTGCTCGGGCATGACTCACTCTGCTGCCATGGCATCTGAAATCCTTCCGGGCAAGACCATCCTGGAAGCATTGAACACCGACTTGGTTTGCGACGCTATCAATACGGCTATGCGTGAACTGTTCCTGCAGATTGTTTACGGCCGTACTCAGTCGGCTTTCTCAGAAGGCGGCTTGGTAATCGGCGCAGGACTGGAAGACCTAGGCAAAGGTCTCCGCAGCCAGACCGGTACATTGTATGGTACAAAAGCCAAAGGTACCCGTTATCTGGAACTGACCGAAGGTTATATCACCCGTATGGCTCTTGACAAAGACAACCAGGTTATCGGTTATGAATACGTTCACATGGGCAAGTTCATGGAACAAGTGAAGAAGGGTGTTGACGCTAACGAAGCGTTGAAAGCTGTTACCGGAACTTACGGCCGCTTCAAACCCGAACAAGGCGCAGTTAAATATATTGACCCACGTAAAGAATAATAGGAGGACACAGATTATGATTAGACCAGTACAGTTTGAAAGTCAAGACCGTCGTATGAAGCAGATTCTGGCTGCATTGAACGAAAACGGCATCAAAGACATTGAAGAAGCTAACAAGATCTGTGACGAAGCAGGCCTCGACCCCTATCTGACTTGTCAGGAAACACAAGGTATCTGTTTCGAAAATGCAAAGTGGGCTTATGTGGTAGGTTGCGCCATCGCACTGAAGAAAGGCTGCAAGAACGCTGCTGACGCAGCCGAAGCTATCGGTATCGGCTTGCAGGCATTCTGTATTCCGGGTTCTGTAGCAGACGACCGTAAGGTAGGTCTGGGTCACGGAAACCTGGCAGCCCGTCTGCTCCGCGAAGAAACACAGTGCTTTGCTTTCCTGGCAGGCCACGAATCATTCGCCGCAGCCGAAGGTGCTATCAAGATTGCCGAAATGGCAAACAAAGTCCGCAAGAACCCGTTGCGCTGCATCCTGAATGGTTTGGGTAAAGACGCCGCTATGATTATCTCTCGTATCAACGGCTTCACATACGTTCAGACGAAGTTCGATTACTTCACCGGTAAACTGAACATCGTAAACGAAACTCCGTATTCAGACGGTCCGCGTGCGAAAGTAAAATGCTACGGTGCCGACGATGTTCGTGAAGGTGTAGCTATCATGTGGCACGAAAACGTAGACGTATCTATTACAGGTAACTCTACTAACCCGACCCGCTTCCAGCATCCGGTAGCAGGTACATATAAGAAAGAACGTGTACTTGCCGGCAAGCCTTACTTCTCAGTAGCATCAGGTGGCGGTACAGGCCGTACACTTCACCCGGACAACATGGCTGCAGGTCCTGCTTCTTACGGTATGACCGACACGATGGGCCGTATGCACTCAGACGCTCAGTTCGCAGGTTCTTCATCAGTTCCCGCACACGTAGAAATGATGGGATTCCTCGGTATCGGTAACAACCCGATGGTAGGATGTACCGTAGCTTGCGCTGTGAATGTGGCTTTGGCTCTGAATAAGTAATATAAGTTACTATACATAGATAAGAGGCTGTCTCAAAAAACTAGAGATGGCCTCTTTTTCTTTTTTATATAGCTACTACAATTTTAAGAAAAACTCCCATATATAATCCCATTCGCAAAAATGTTGCAATTAAGAAGCTGTTTTGAATTTATCGTGCGATGATTTGGGATGAGTTTTTGTAGAGACGCAAAATCTTGCATCTTTACTATGGGAAGATAGCGGGCTATCTGGCGAAGAACAGGAGCGGAAAGGACCAAAAAATCGCCCAAAGCACACACGAAAACGGATACATCAAGCCAAGAAAAACTTTTTGGAGAAATTCAAAACAGCTTCTAAAAACATTGGGATAACCTCGTCTGGTGTAAGATTAATAATCTTCCGCTTGTAAGATTAATAATCTTGCAGCCTGAAGATTAATAATCTTACAGCGGATGAACCTATATGCGTTTGGCGCCGCACCTATATCCGCAGGCTTCCGCAACCGGCTGCGTCTTGCTATGATATTATCTGGAAGGGCGGTGGTTGGCAAGCATTTCTCAGAGTCAGAAGATGCACATTTTGATGCCGCTAAAGTACAATTATGAATTGTTTTCTTCGATGTGCCGTTTCTTGAAAACAGCAGGTGATATGCCGCAATGCCGCTTAAAGAATTTTCCGAATGCCGACTGGTCGGAGAAGTGCTGCATTTCCGCCACGTCTTGCACAGATAGTGCCGGATTGTGTAAACAGACTTTTGCTTCGGCGGCAAGCAATTCTTCCAGCATGGCACTTGCCGTCTTTCCGTGCAGCCGTTTCAAGTCGGCAGACAAGGCATCTGCCGATACGCCCAGTTGTGCGGCATACCAGCTTACTCTGTGCTGCTCGCGGCAATACGTGTGAGCTAAGTAGAAGAATTGCGAAATAACATCGTTCCAATGCGGATTTATGGTGGAACGGACATCTTGTTGGCGATGAAAAAAGATATTCCACAACTCATACTGCCAGGCACAAGCCAATGCCTGTATCAGTTCACGGCAAAACAGATGAGAATTTGCTGACAGGGTAGAGAACATCATTTCTTCCAGTCGGGACAAGTCACGGTCTTCATCTGCATTTACCGAAGTAAAAGGATGTTTGGCAAATTGTTCCATTCCTTCTGCTATTTTATTGCGTATCGGGAGAGTGGTCTCCATGAAAAAGTGTTGCTCCATTACGATGAAAGAGGTGCGATATTTCCCTGCCAGCGTCACATTTGCCCATTTGCGGTTTCTCAAGAAATCCACATATACCGGAGAGTCAAATCCCAAACGTTCGCCATTGACTGTCAGCCTCAATTCACCTTCGTGCACCTGTAAGAACACATGCCATCCGTCAGGTACCCATTCGCCGGACAAGCGGAAATCTGTTCCCTCCATACGGACCATTACCAGACTATTGTTGTAGGCAGCCCAGTCCAGTTGCCCGTCAGAAGACAGATCTTTGCGAATCCAAGCTACCACTTTTTCCTTAAGACTTTCCATCATTGCTTGATTTTTCGCAAAAATAACAGAACCCAGTTGTCTTCCAAAGCCTTTTTCCACTTATTAGAACTATTAAAGCAAAAAAGCCTTAAGCTCCGGATTGAAACCAACAATATGTGAATCGTAACCAAAAGCATACCGATAGCACTGTTTACATTTGCGGCAAATTTTAAGTTAAAAAAGCAAAGCAAATTAAGAATGAAAAGAATGTTAGCATGTGCAGGAATCGGTTGTCTGCTATTGGCAACGTCCTGCAAGGAAAAACCGGCAGGTGCAGGAGAGAGCACCTACAAGACCATGACTGTGGCGGTGGAAAGCCGTACGCTGACGCGCGATTATACCGCCGTCATCAACGGACGGCAAAGCGTGGAGATACGTCCTCAGGTAAGCGGCACCATCACTAATGTATGCATCGAAGAAGGAGCAAAAGTTAGCAAAGGACAAACTCTCTTCGTTATCGACCAAGTGCCTTATCAGGCGGCGTTGCAAACGGCTCTAGCCAATGTAAAGAGTGCGGAAGCATCTGTTGCCACCGCTAAGATGACGGCAAACAGCAAGGAAAATCTGTTTGAGGAACACGTCGTGTCGGCTTTCGACCTGCAAACGGCACGCAACTCGTTGCTGGAAGCCGAAGCCGCATTGGAGCAGGCGCAGGCTGCCGAAACCAGCGCACGGAATGATTTGTCGTATACAGAAGTGAAAAGTCCGGTAGACGGGGTGGCAAGCATGATACTCTATCGTGTAGGCGCACTGGTAGACGCTTCCATCACCACACCGCTCACCACGGTGTCGGATGATGAAGAAATGTATGTTTATTTCTCGATGACCGAAAATCAGATACTGACACTGGTGCGCGAGAGCGGGACCTTGGAAGAGGCAATGAAGCAGATGCCGGAAGTATCGCTTTGCCTGAGCGACGGGTTGATGTACACCCACAAAGGAAAGATAGACGCGATAAGCGGCACCATTGATACCGGAACCGGAGCGGTCAGCCTGCGTGCCACTTTCCCCAACCCCGAACGGATGTTGCGGAACGGGGGAAGCGGAACCATTGTCTTCCCTTACCGGATGGACAGCGTGCTTGTTGTGCCGCAGGAGGCAACCTATGAAATACAAGACAAAGTGTTTGTTTATCGCGTGGTAGACGGTAAAGCGACATCGGCTTCTGTTACCGTCTTCCCGGTCAACGACGGTAAAGAATACATCGTGACACAAGGACTGAAAGCCGGCGATGTTTTTGTAGCGGAAGGGGCAGGGCTTCTGCAAGAAGGTACACCGATTGCTATCGGAAAGCAATAACTGATAACATTTGTCTAATGAATGATTTTAACGGAAAACGATTATGAAATTACAAACTTTTATAAACCGCCCATCCTTGCCTGTGTGATATCGGTGCTTATTCTGTTGGTGGGGCTTATCGGTTTGGCCAACCTGCCGATGGAGCAATACCCCGATATCGCACCGCCTACCGTCATGGTATCGACCACTTACACCGGTGCCAATGCCGAAACCGTACAGAAATCGGTTGTCGTCCCGCTGGAAGAAGCCATCAACGGCGTAGAGGATATGATTTACATGACTTCCACCTCTACTAATACCGGTGCCGGCGACATCACCGTCTACTTCAAGCAAGGCACCGACCCCGATATGGCGACCATCAACACCAAGAACCGTGTGAGCGAAGCCGAAGGACTGCTGCCTGCCGAAGTGACCCAAATCGGTGTAACAGTAGAAAAGCGGCAGAACTCGATGCTGAAAATCATCGCCCTCTATTCGCCCGATGACTCGTACGACCAGACATTCATCAACAACTACTTCAAAATCAACATCGAGCCTCGGCTGTCGCGTATCAGCGGCGTGGGAAACGTCAATGTCATGGGAGATGACTACGCCATGCGCATCTGGCTCGACCCGCAAAAGATGGCGCAATACGGACTGGTGCCTGCCGATGTGACGGCTGTGCTCGACGAGCAGAACGTGGAAGCCGCTACGGGTACTTTGGGTGAGGATTCGGAAAACGCGTTCCAATATACCTTGAAATACCGCGGACGCTACGAGAAGCCCGAAGAGTTCGGCAATCTGGTCATTACATCCTTGGAAAGTGGTGAAGTGCTCCGCCTGAAAGACATCGCCACCATGGAACTGGGGACGCAAAGCTACAGCCACAGCAGTGAAGTAGACGGACATCCGGGAGCCACCGCCATGATTTCGCAAACGGCAGGCTCGAACGCCAACGAAATCATCAGCGAGATAGACAAACTGATGGAAGAAGTGCAGCAGGAACTGCCCAAAGGGCTGGTGCTGGTCGACCTGATGAGTACGAAAGAGTTTCTCGACGCTTCCATCCACGAAGTGGTGAAGACGTTGATAGAAGCCATTATTCTTGTCGTTCTCGTAGTGTACGTTTTCCTGCAAAGCGTCCGTTCCACCATCATCCCGACCATATCCATTCTCGTGTCGCTGGTGGGAACATTTGCTTTCCTTTACGTGGCAGGATTCTCGCTGAACTTGCTGACCTTGTTTGCCCTTGTATTGGTCATCGGGACGGTGGTCGACGATGCAATTGTTGTTGTAGAAGCGGTGCAGGCACAGTTCGATGAAGGCATACGCTCGCCCTATCAGGCAACCAACCGGGCGATGGACGGCATCGCGACGGCAATCGTCACTACCTCATTAGTTTTTATGGCGGTGTTTATCCCCACTTCGTTCATGGGTGGCACCAGCGGTACGTTCTACATGCAGTTCGGGCTGACCATGGCGGTAGCGGTAGGCATCTCCGCCGTCAATGCACTGACGCTGTGTCCTGCCCTCTGCGCCCTGCTGATGACTCCTCATGCCGATAAGGCGAGCGGACAGAAGCTGAGTTTCTCGTCCTGGTTCCACCAGGCATTCGAAGCCTCGTTCAACCGCCTCGTGCTGCGTTATAAGAGCGGTGTGAAATGGTTCTTCCGACGCAAGTGGCTGGTAGGCGCGGGAGTCATCGCTTCCATCGCCCTGCTTGCGGTGCTGATGAAAAACACCAAAACCGGACTGGTGCCCGATGAAGACATGGGTACCGTTTTCGTCAACGTGACCACGCCTCCGGGCAGCAGTCTGTCGCAAACCATCAAGGCTATGGCGGAAGTGGAAGCCTGCCTCAAGGACATCCCACAGATAGAGCGTTACTCCAACGTGGCGGGCTACAGCATGTTGGGAGGACAGGTAGCCAGCGGCGGTATGCTCATCGTCAAGCTGAAAAATTGGGACGAACGGCAGGAGGACGAAGACTACATCACCGCCGTCATCGAGGAGATATACCGTCGTACCGCCAACGTACACAGTGCCAAACTTTTCGCCTTTGCCCAACCCACCATCATGGGATATAGCACAGGAAGCGGTGTGGAAGTCTATATCCAAGACCGTGCCGGAGGCGACATCACGACCCTGAAAAGCCATGCCGACAAGTTTATCGCCGCACTAAACCAGCGTCCCGAAGTGCAAACGGCTTATTCCACCTTCGACACGAAGTTTCCCCAATATAAAGTGGAGGTGGACGCCGCACGGTGCAAGCGGATGGGCGTGTCGCCCACCGATGTATTGAGCGTGATGTCGGGGTATATCGGAGGCAGCTACTCGTCCAACTTCAACCGTTTCTCCAAGCTCTACCGCGTTTATGTGCAGGCAGACAAGAATTTCCGCCTGGACACCGATGCGCTCAACAACATGTTTGTCCGCACCGATGAGGGAGGAATGGCTCCTATCGGGCAGTTCGTTACCCTGACCAAGACGTATGGTCCCGAAACCCTGACACGCTTCAACCTGTACAGCAGCATCCAGGTAAACGCCATGATGAACGACGGCTACAGCTCGGGCGATGTCATCAAGGCGGTGGAAGAAGTGGCGCAACAGACCTTGCCCGTGGGCTATGGTTACGAATACGGAGGCATCACCCGCGAAGAGGCGGGAAGCGGTTCGAATACCATCATCGTGTTCGCCATCTGCATCGTATTCGTCTACCTCATCCTTTGCGCTCTTTACGAAAGCCTGTTCATTCCTTTGGCGGTTATGTTGAGTGTGCCGTTTGGGCTGTTGGGAAGCTTTACCCTGAGTAACCTGTGTGGGCTGGAGAACAACATCTACATGCAGACCGGACTGATTATGCTCATCGGACTGCTGGCAAAAACAGCGATTCTGGTCACCGAATATGCAGCCACACGCCGCCGGCAAGGCATGAGTCTTGCCCAGGCAGCCGTATCCGCCGCAACTGTCCGCTTGCGCCCCATCATCATGACCGTTCTCTGTATGGTCATTGGTATGCTGCCCTTGGTGTTCGCTTCGGGTGCCGGAGTCAATGGAAACATTTCGTTGGGTACCGGAGTGGTAGGCGGTATGATTGTGGGCACCCTTGCCTTACTCTTTGCAGTACCTGCACTGTTCATCGTCTTCCAAGCCATGCAGGAACGGTTGATGCCTGCAAGAAAGCACGATGATGACTAACTTTTTGCTTTGCGATTTGTGGACGCACCGCCATACACGGTATGGTATCGCGCCCGCAAAAAGCAAGGTATGATGTTCTGATATATTTTTATTTCGACACACCTTTATATATATGAGAAAACTATTATTCGCAGCCGCAACGGTATGTCTATTGGGAAGTTGTGGCATTTACAACCGATACGAACGCCCGGAACTCTCCGTAGCGGCGGACAGTCTTTACCGGACAGAAGTAAAGGCTGATACCGCTTCTTCGGTCGCAAACCTGTCGTGGAAAGAACTTTTCACCGACCCTTATCTGCAAGCCTTGATACAACAGGCATTGGAAATGAACACCGACCTGCGTATCGCTTACCTGAAAGTGAAAGAAATGCAGGCACAGCTTGTCTCTGCCAAACTTGCTTACCTCCCTTCCGTACAGCTTGACCCTCAAGGCACACTGAGCAACCTGGATGGCAGCAAAACCAGCAAGACATACGAGGTAGGGGCTTCGGCAAGCTGGGAAATAGATATTTTCGGCAAACTGACCAATGCCAAACGCAGCGCACGTGCCGCACTGGAGGAAAGCGATGCTTACCGTCAAGCTGTACAAACCCAACTGATAGCCACTGTAGCGGACAGTTATTACACCCTCCTGATGCTGGACGAACAGGAGCGCATCACATCCGAAACGGTTGCAAGCTGGAAAGATTACGTTCATAGCCTCTATGTACTGATGCAGGCAGGTGAAGCCGACCGTGCCACCGTAAGCCAGGCAGAGGCGAGCCGTGCCTCGGCAGAAGCATCCCTGCTCAGCCTGCAACAACAAATAGCCGAAACAGAGAACAGTTTGTCTTCCGTCTTGGGCGAAGTGTCTCACCGTATCCAGCGCGGGAACCTGAGCAATCAGCGGTTTCCTCAACGCCTGTCTACAGGGGTGCCTCTCGAACTGCTCTCCCGCCGTCCCGACATCCGGCAGGCTGAGGCAGCATTGAAACAGGCTTTTTATGCCACCAACCAGGCACGTGCCGCTTTTTATCCCAGCATTACGTTAAGCGGTTCGGCAGGCTGGACCAATAACGGAGGAGCCGTCGTTACAAACCCGGGGAGTTGGCTGCTGCAAGCCATCGGGTCTTTAGTACAGCCTATATTCAATCGTGGGCAGAACATTGCCAATCTGAAAACAGCGAAGGCACAACAGGAAGAAGCCTTGCTCACATTCCGTCAATCGCTGCTCGATGCCGGAAAAGAAGTGAATAACGCTCTTATCCAATGGCAAACCGCCCGTGAACGTATCCGGCTGGACGAGGAACAGGTGAAGCATCTGCAAACAACAGTTCACGACACTGAACTGCTGATGGAATACGGCACGACCAATTACCTGCAAGTGCTCACCGCCCGCCAGTCGCTCTTGTCTGCAAGGCTGGATTGTGCTTCAGACTGTTATCAGGAAATCCAGGGTGTCATCAACTTGTATCATGCCTTGGGTGGAGGCGCAGAGGCAGATTTATGACTTTCATGCTCTATATGCAGGGTCTGCTTGTGAAAGCCGGCCCTTCAAGCCATCCCCGACACACCGGCAGGATGGCTTGTTATCTCATAATTTATTGGCACATTATCTCATTATTATTGACACATTGGCACATTAGCATGTCAGTTCATTGTCAATTAAGAAAACTTTATTATCTTTGTCGGCGGTATAATTTATAAAAATATTCGTACTATGGACCGCACGAACATTATCGGAGAAAAAATAAAGGATTTGCGCACCGCCAAGGAAATCAGCATCGACGAACTGGCGGAACGTACAGGGCTTACCGCCGGACAGATTGAACGCATAGAAAACAACATTGACATCCCCTCGCTTGCCCCGCTGCTGAAGATAGCGCGCGCACTGGGTGTACGGCTGGGGACTTTCCTTGACGACCAGTCGGAAGAAGACGGCCCCGTGGTGTGCCGCCGCGGAGAAGCGGACGACACCATCAGCTTTTCGAACAATGCCGTCGACGCACGCCAGCACATGCACTACCATTCGCTCTCGCGCAGCAAGGCGGACCGCCACATGGAACCGTTCATCATCGACATCGATGCGAACAACGATGCCTTTACCTTGTCGGCACACGAAGGGGAGGAGTTCATCATGGTGCTGAAAGGAACGCTCGAAATCAATTACGGGAAATATACTTACCTGCTGGAAGAGGGGGACACGATTTATTACGACTCCATCGTGCCGCATCACGTGCATGCCTTCGAAGGACAGGCGGCACAGATTCTGGCGGTGATTTATACACCGGTTTGACGGTGGATGTATGTTTCACCACAGATTACACAGATTTTATCAATTAATAATTAACAATTAATACTTGGCAACGGAAACATCCGCCGTTATTCATTATTAATTAAATCTGTGTCTGTGGTGAATGAATCGATTATTTTTAATCTGTGTAATCTGTGGTGAAAACTTAAATATTATGATTCAACTTTCAGAACGGACATTGGGCGACTGGCTGGAACACTGGGCTGCCGTGTCGCCGGACAAAGAATACCTGGTTTATTCCGACCGCAACCTGCGCTTTACGTGGAGCCAGTTCAACCGCCGTGTGGACAACATGGCAAAGGGGCTGCTTGCCATCGGGGTGACCCATGGCACACATGTGGGCATCTGGGCGAAAAACGTGCCCGACTGGCTGACCTTCCTCTATGCCTGTGCCAAGATAGGTGCCGTAGCCGTTACGGTGAACACCAACTACAAGCAGGCGGAACTGGAATACCTGTGCGAGAACTCGGACATGCATACCCTCTGCATCGTAGACGGTGAGCGGGACAGCAATTTTGTGGAGATGACCTACAAGATGCTGCCCGAACTGAAGACTTTCGAGCGCGGGCACATGAAGAGCAAACGCTTCCCCTACATGCGCAACGTTATCTATATCGGGCAGGAGAAATACCGCGGGATGTATAATACGGCGGAAATCTTGCTCCTGGGGAACAACATCGAGGATGATGTGCTGGCGGAAGCCAAGAAGAAAGTGAACTGCCACGACACGGTGAACATGCAATACACGTCGGGCACCACGGGATTCCCCAAGGGCGTGATGCTGACGCATTATAACATTGCCAACAACGGTTTCCTGACGGGCGAGCACATGAAGTTTACCCAAGACGACAAGCTGTGCGTATGTGTGCCCCTGTTCCATTGTTTCGGCGTGGTGCTTGCCACGATGAATTGCCTCACCCACGGCTGTACGGAGGTGATGGTGGAACGTTTCGACCCGCTGGTGGTGCTGGCATCCGTCCATAAGGAACGCTGTACGGCGCTTTACGGTGTGCCTACGATGTTCATCGCCGAGCTGAACCACCCGATGTTTGACATGTTCGACCTTTCGTGCCTGCGTACGGGCATCATGGCAGGCTCGCTCTGCCCCGTGGAGCTGATGAAGCAGGTGGAGGAGAAGATGTATATGAAGGTGACCAGCGTGTACGGGCTGACCGAAACTTCGCCGGGCATGACGCATAGCCGCATAGACGACCCTGCCGAGGTGCGCTTCAACACCGTGGGGCGTGACTTTGAGTTTACCGAGGTGAAGGTTATCGACCCCGAGACGGGCGAGGAATGTCCCGTAGGCGTGCAGGGCGAGATGTGCAACCGGGGCTACAACAACATGAAGGGGTATTACAAGAACCCGCAGGCCACCGCCGAGGTGATAGACCGGAACGGTTTCCTGCACTCGGGCGACTTGGGCGTGAAGGACGAGCACGGAAATTACCGCATCACGGGGCGCATCAAGGACATGATAATCCGCGGGGGCGAGAACATTTATCCGCGCGAGATAGAGGAGTTCCTCTACCAGATGCCGGGCATCAAGGATGTGCAGGTGGCAGGTGTGCCGTCGAAGAAATACGGCGAGGCGGTAGGTGCCTTCATCATCCTGCACGAGGGCTGCACGATGAACGAGTTCGACGTGCGCGAGTTCTGCGAGGGCAAGATTGCCCGCTACAAGATACCGAAGTATATCTTCTTCGTCAAGGAGTTCCCCATGACGGGAAGCGGAAAGATACAGAAGTTCAAGCTGAAAGAACTGAGCCTCAAGCTTTGCGCGGAGCAGGGGATTGAGGTGGTTTAGTTTTTTTAGGTGACTAGGGAACTAGGTGACTAGGTACTAGGTGACTAGGGAACTAGGTACTAGGTGACCCAATGGTATCTGAAACCTAGTCACCTAGTCCCTAGTCACCTAGTCACCTAATAAGTCCCCTACCTCATATTGCGGTATTGTTTGGGCGATACTCCGGTATAGCGCTTGAAGTATTTCCCGAAGAAAGAGATGTCGGGAAAGTTCAGCGAATAGGCAATCTCCTGTATGGTCAGTTCGGTGGAGCGTAGTTTGGCTTGTGCATCCTTGATGACGAATGCCGAGATGATGTCGGTGAGCGTCCTTCCTGTTGTTTTTTTGATGGTGGTGCTCAGGTGTTGGGGCGAAAGATGCATTTTGTCGGCATAGAACGAGATGTTCCGTTCGGTCTTGTAGTTTTCTACTACGACACGTATCAGTTCTTTCACGATTTCCTGGCTGCGTGTATAATGCTGGGCGTTTTTTGCCAGTGGTTCTTGCCTGTTGATATTTCCCAATTCAATAATCAGTCCGGTCAGAATCAGCGGAAGCTGTTCTTCCCTTATCAGCACATTGCCCAGCCTTTTTGCCTTTATCAGTACTTTGAAATAATCGCCGAACAGGTCTGCCATTTCAGGAGACAAGCTGATGACCGGTTCTTCCAGAATAGAGGGGGCATACTGTATTGTGTTGGAAAACAGGAAAGGGTGCTGTATCAGTGTGGAGGAGAATCCGACAAAGGCGAACCGGCAATCGGGTGTATCCTCTGTTATCTGTACGAACTGGTTGGGATAGATTACGGCTATCGTATTCTTTTTCAGTTCGTATTGGGTCAGGTGGATGGTGATTTTGCATTTTCCTCTTACACAAAGCAATATCAGGCACCCTGATATCTGCTCTGGAGTTTCGAAAAGTTTCTTAAGATTACCGATTACATCAATGCCTGCTATGAAGTGGGTTTCGGCGGGTATAGCGGTTAGTGAACTTACTCGTTTCATTATTTCCTTCTTAATATTAGCAAGCAAATATAGATTTTTTATGCTTCAGTTCCAAATGTGCTTCGTCTGCTTTTCCGAACTTTAAAAGAACTTTGCAGAAGTTAAGCCGGCACCAAGTGGTGCCGGGTTCTTATTTTCCGTCTTTCAATTTTTTTATCAGCCACGAAGAAGCTACAGAGGTGGCATATGGCAAGTTGGCGCCGAATCCGTGGTTCTCTCCCGGTATCAGGGTCATTTCGCTTTTCTTCATGGTCTGGTGGAATCTTTCTCCGTAAGTGTAAGGTACTATCCGGTCGTCCATTCCATGTATCACAAGTACAGGGCCGTCGTACCGGCTTGCCGTTTCATATATCGGCAGTTCGAGGGCGGTCTGGATGTAGTTTCTTCCCAGTTTGTGTCCTGAAGGCATGGTGATGTATTCAGGGGCGTGCCAGGGGTCGTATACGACTCCCATTGTGTTGCCCCGCAGGGCATCATCGCGCAATACGGCGGCAGGTGCCATCAGTACTACACTCCGGATGGCATATTTGCCCAGTCGTCCTGCGGTCATTGCCGAAACCACCCCTCCTTGCGAATGTCCCAGCAGGGAGATGCTGGCGGTTTGCGGCAGGTTGCGTGTAAAGGCTATGACGGCCAGTGCATCGTCTATTTCATTGGGGACGGTCATATTGATGAAATCACCTTCGCTTGCTCCATGTCCGTTGAAGTCGAAACGCACTACGCCGATTCCGGCTTCTGTCAGCTTGTCGCTGATGGTGTCGAACAAGGGTCCTTGCATATTGGCGGTAAATCCGTGGCAGAGTATGACCATCGGGCATTTTTCTCCTTGTTGGAGTGCTGGGAGCTGCAGGCGTGCCGCCAGCCGTCCCATCGGTCCTTTGATGTAGAAGGTAGAATCGGTTTGTGCCGATGCGCTGATGCAGCCCAGCATGAGGGCAAGTGTAAAGAATAGTTTTTTCAGTTTCATATTGTCTTTAGAATTTATGGATGAATGCATTTCACCTTCATCCTATTGGCATTTTGCGGATAAATTTAAACAGGCTCTTAGAAGCTGTTTTGAATTTATCGTGCGATGATTTGGGATGAGTTTTTGAGGCATTTTCGCTTCTGTGATGAGGAAGATAGCGGGCTATCTGACGAAGAACAGGAGC